>JADWMH010000014.1 GCA_015767355.1 Gammaproteobacteria bacterium | reverse complement strand
TGCAGCGGAATACACTGCTGACGAAGATCTTAAAGCCGTTTTGCTGCGTCTCTCAAAGGCAATCAAGCAGTAACTTTAGCCGCCTGAATGTAGGAAATCGGAGCGCCATCCTGCTCGTCAAACACAACCTCTTCCCACGCAGATTGATTTGCAAGCAACGCATGCAGCAGCTGGTTATTGAGAGCATGGCCTGACTTGAAGCCGTGAAAAGCGCCGATCAGGCTGTGCCCGAGCAGGTAGAGGTCACCAACGGCATCCAGAATCTTGTGTTTGACGAATTCATCATCATAACGCAGCCCGTCTTCATTCATGACCCGATAGTCATCGACAACAACCGCATTGTCCAGGCTTCCTCCCAGTGCAAGATTGTTTTCGCGCAGCATTTCGATCTCGTTGAGGAAACCAAAGGTACGCGCACGACTCACTTCGCGCACAAAAGAGGTTGAGGAGAAATCGATGACGGCTGTTTTTGGGCGGTCGATGAATGCCGGATGGTCAAACTCGATACCAAAACTCATTTTGAAGCCATCAAAAGGGGTTAACGCGGCTTTTTTATCACCGTCATTGACCTCGATTGGCTTCAGTATCCGCACAAAGCGCTTCGCCACATTCTGCTCGACGATCCCGGCAGACTGGATCAAAAAAACAAATGGGGCAGCACTGCCGTCCATGATAGGCACTTCAGGCGCGCTGACATCCACATAGGCATTATCGACACCGAGACCGGCAAAGGCTGACAGCAGGTGCTCCACAGTGGAGACCCGCACATCACCTTTTTCCAATGTTGTCGAGAGACTGGTATCTCCGACATTTCCGGCCCTGGCTTCAATCTCGACAGGTACGTCGAAATCTATGCGGCGAAATACGATGCCTGTATTCGCTGCTGCAGGGCGCAGAGTCAACAACACCTTGTCTCCGGTATGAAGTCCAACGCCGGTCGCCTTGATGCTATTTTTGAGGGTGCGCTGTTTAATCATCAGCAATCTCTTCAATATATGAGGTTATGTCCGTCTAAATACAGTGCTAACCAGCCCTCCTTTAGACAACAGACCTCTCTTTGTTAGGGAATTCCCTAATATTGAACTATAAAATGATGACATTTGCAAGATTTATCGCAATTTAATCATTCTGTTTACGTAAAAATGCCGGAATATCAAGGTAATCCATCCCCCCACTGGCCATAGGTTCATCCTGTGCAGCAACCTTGGCGGTAGTTCTGCGGATGACGGTCGGATTGTCAAACTCTCCATAGCTGGTTGAAGCATGTGCGTTGGCATCAGCTACCGGATTAACGACATCACTGCCGACCACCTTCGCCTGCTTAACAACCTCCATCTCCGGTTTACGCACTTCAGGTCTCTTCGGCTGCTTCTGCTCCTGTTCACCGCCGATACCGGTCGCAACTACGGTCACTTTGAGCTCGTCATGCATATCCGGATCAATAACGGTGCCAACAACAACTGTCGCATCATCATCAGCATACTCCCTGACAGTGGTGCCAACCTCGTCAAATTCACCGATCGACATGTCCATCCCGGCAGTAATATTGACAAGGATACCCTTGGCGCCGGTCAGGTTGACATCTTCCAGCAACGGGCTTTGTAGTGCGGTTTCGGCCGCTTCCCGTGCGCGATCATCACCTGTTGCACTACCGCTGCCCATCATCGCAAGACCCATCTCCGCCATCACGGTACGCACATCCGCAAAATCAACATTGATCAGACCAGGCTTGGTGATCAGTTCAGATATGCCCTGAACTGCATTCAGCAACACATCATTTGCCGATTTAAAAGCATCCAGTAGCGTCATATTTGACCCCAGCACCGGAACCAGCTTATCGTTTGGAATGGTAATCAGGGAATCAACGGATTCACGCAGCAACTTGATTCCAAGCTCGGCTGCCTGCATGCGGCGTCCACCTTCAAAACGAAACGGCTTGGTCACCACTGCCACTGTCAGAATCCCCAGCTCCTTTGAGATCTCGGCGACGACAGGGGCAGCGCCTGTGCCTGTTCCACCGCCCATACCAGCGGTGATAAAAACCATATCAGCGCCCTGCAGCTGCTCTTTAATATGATCACGATCCTCCAGTGCGGCCTGTTGGCCAACCTGCGGATTGGCTCCGGCGCCAAGCCCCTTGGTCAGATTCGAACCGATAGGCAATAATGCCGCAACGCCGCTCCTGTTGAGGGCCTGCACATCGGTGTTTGCGCATATAAAATCAACCCCATCAAGATTTTCACTCAACATGTGGCTGACGGCGTTACCTCCTCCCCCGCCAACGCCAATCACTTTGATCACTGCTTCTTGTGTATAGTTATCGATTATTTCAAACATTTGTTATCTCCTGCACCCAGTTAAAATTATCATCTATGTGTTGCCTCCAAAACAGGAAGGTTACTCCCTGCCATCCCCAACCGGATTCACTACGCATCCGGTATTTTCCAATGGCCCTGTAGGCATCCGGCCATTGAAAAAATCTTGTCATTCAAATCTGCTTTTATGCATTATCTTTTGATCCACCAATCTTCATCAAAAATTACCCTGGAACCAGCTCTTCATGCGGCCCCAGATTTCACGAAAACTTCCTCCACCCCGACTCCGTTCACTTGATGCGCCATTTTCAAGACCAAACAACAGCAATCCCACACCGGTTGCGTGAATCGGGTTATTGATGACCTCGGCCATACCAGTGACTAACTGGGGAATCCCCAGCCTGACAGGCATGTGGAACACCTCTTCCGCCAGATCGATTAATCCTTCCACTTTGGAACTGCCGCCGGTCATGACTATGCCGCCGGCCAGCAAATGATCGAAACCACTGCGTCTCAACTCTGCATGAATCAGCTGCAGCAGCTCTTCGTAACGCGGCTCGATCACCTCCGCCAGTGTCTGGCGCGACAGAGTTCTCGACGGGCGGTCGCCAATACTGGCAACCTTGATGGTCTCTTCCGTGGCCGCCAGCTGTGTCAATGCACAGCCATAACGAATTTTGATCTCCTCGGCATGCACAGTTGGTGTACGCAGAGCGACCGCAATGTCATTTGTCACCTGGTCACCGGCAATAGGAATCACTGCAGTATGCCGAATCGAGCCCTCGGTAAAGACCGCGATATCCGTGGTGCCGCCGCCAATATCAACCAGGCAGACGCCCAGCTCCTTCTCGTCATCCGAGAGTACGGCATAGCTTGAGGCAAGCTGCTCAAGGGTCAGGTCACCGACTTCCAGACCACAGTGGCGTACGCACTTGTCAATGTTCTGCGCCGCACTGACCGCCCCGGTGACGATATGCACACGCGTTTCGAGACGTACACCGGACATCCCCACAGGTTGATGGATTCCCTCCTGCTCGTCGATAATGAATTCCTGCGGCAGAATATGCAGGATTTTCCGGTCGGCCGGAATCGCTACAGCCTGCGCCGCATCGATCACCCTGTCGACGTCACTCTGCGCCACCTCGCCATCCTTGATTGCCACGATGCCATGAGAATTGAGGCTATTGATGTGGCTGCCTGCAATCCCGGCAAATACCGAGTGAATTTCGCATCCGGCCATGAGCTCCGCCTCTTCGACTGCACGCTGTATTGAGCTCACGGTCGCTTTAATATCGACGACCACGCCTTTTTTCAGACCTGTCGAGGGATGCGTGCCAATGCTGATGACTTCAATCTCGCCATCCTGCTGTACTTCACCAACAAGACAGACAATCTTGGATGTCCCTATATCCAGTCCGACAATAAGGTTTTTATCCGTTTGTAAACTCATACCTGTGACTCTATCGACTCTTTTTTCAGTTCGTTTGCTTTATCGTTTGCTTTGATGTCGTGTTGTCTCATGCTCACCGCCACACCTCCGGAGTAACGCGCATCAATGACATCGAGCATGGCTACCTCGCCTGCAAAGTGCTTCAGCAGCAAACTGGCTCTTGCCAACCGCTCCATGACCCTGCTGTTGCCAAGCTCGACGCGCACCCCCGAGGCCAGCCACAATGTCCAGCCACTGCGCGTATTTCGACGCAGCCTTGCTACTACAGCATCTCCATGCAGGAGCTCGCTGAATTGGCGGAAACGCTGCAGCACATCTTCAGCAAATTGCGCCTCTGCATCGATCTGCGGGAGACCCGGGAAGGACTCCTCGAGCTGCGGTGCAAACAACTCACCCTGCTGACTCATTAGTTTGGCGGCTCCCCATCGTGCAAATGGCACATGCTCCTCGATTTTGATCACCAACACATCCGGCCACACCCTGCGTACTGTGACAGCGGAAACCCACTCCAGCCGCTTAAGAGCTGCCTGTATCCGGCTGACATCAAGCAGAAAAAACCCGCCGCTCATTGCCCCCGAAATAATGCTTTCCAATTCACTGCGTTTGACATGCTCGAAACTTCCATCCAGCACCACGGATTTCACCGGCATCAGTGACGGATCCTGAATCTTCTGATGAATCCAGTAGGCAGCAACTGCAATGACAGCCACCAGCAACAGAGTGCCTCCGGAGCGCATCCACAATACATCACCGCGAGAAACGCCTTGCTTTTTGCCGGTTGTTTTTCTCTTTGCAGCCATCAATCATGCCCCATCGTCTGCTGCAATATCTTCCACACCATCTCATCAAAACCGATCCCCTGTGCCTTTGCCGCCATCGGCACCAGACTGTGATCCGTCATCCCCGGTACGGTATTCACTTCAATCAGCCACATCGCACCGGCTTCATCGATCATCATATCGACGCGTCCCCAACCGCTTGCTCCTACTGCATCAAATGCCTCCAGCGCAAGCGCCTGCGCCTGCTGCTCCCTGACAGGATCGAGACCCGAAGGGATGTGATATCCAGTCTCATTCGATTGATACTTGGCTTCGTAGTCATAAAATTCATTGGGCGTCTCAAGGCGAATTACCGGCAACGCATCACCTCCAAGGATGGAGACCGTATATTCGCTTCCTGTAATCCACCGCTCTGCAATTACAATCGGGTCATACTCACGCGCTACCCTCCATGCCTTGTCAAGTTCCGCTTCAGTGGTGACTCGCGA
This sequence comes from Gammaproteobacteria bacterium, assembly GCA_015767355.1. Classification (GTDB taxonomy): domain Bacteria; phylum Pseudomonadota; class Gammaproteobacteria; order Chromatiales; family Chromatiaceae; genus Sva-25. Next base: position 14,998 of record JADWMH010000014.1, on the reverse strand, counting down.
CATGCCGATACTGGAGCCTTCGTTGGCAGGCTTGATCATCAGGGGAAAACCCAGTGCAGCAGCCAGTTTCAGATCAGATGGATTACGCAGCAATTGATAGTCAGGCGTCGGCAGGCCAACGCCGCCCCACATCAGCTTGGTGCGGTATTTATCCATCGCTATGGCGGAACCCATCACCCCGCTGCCGGTATAGGGAATGCCCAGTGTTTGCAGCGCTCCCTGGATCTGGCCATCTTCGCCGCCCCTGCCGTGCAGCACGATAAATGCACGTTCATAGTTGTCTTGATACAGCTCCACAATTTCCTGAGGTCCGGTGATATCCACAGCATGGGCATCGACGCCCTGACGCAGCAGCCCGTCGAGAACAGCACGGCCACTATTCAGCGATACCTCTCGCTCGGCAGATGTTCCTCCCATCAGCACGGCTACTTTCCCAAACCGGTTCACTCCACTCACGCCGCCTCTCCTACAATATGCACTTCGGCCTGCAGGGAGGTGCTGCTTTGCCGTAATACCTGCTGCTGAACGTACTCCATCAACTGCTCAATATCCGTTGCCGTGGCGCTGCCACGATTGATAATAAAATTCGCATGTTTTTCAGAAACGCAGGCTCCCCCGATGCAGTATCCTTTAAGGCCGGCGGACTCGATCAGACGCGCCGCAAAATCACCTTCGGGGTTTCGGAATGTCGATCCACAACTTGCCTGGGTTGTTGGCTGTGTTTGTGCGCGACGCTCCAGCAATTGCCGAATTTTCTGCTGTGCTTTATTGACATCGCCACGCTGCAGACAAAACCAGCCGCGTAAAAAATATTCATCAACTGGCGCCTTTACCTCACGGTAATGCACTTCAAACTCCTCCGGCAAACGCGATCTGATGGTGCCGTGACGATCGATGGTTTCGACCTTAATAACATTTTCCCAGGTCTCGCCACCGAAAGCGCCTGCATTCATGGCCAGGGCGCCGCCAATGGTGCCGGGGATACCGGCAAAAAACTCGAGACCGCAGTAACCCTGTCTGGCAGTCTCTCTCGCCACCTTTGCGCAATTCACACCAGCTTGCGCAGAGAGCATGTCATCACTGATTTCAATCTGTTGAAGGCGTCCTTTTGTAAGAATCACACTGCCGTCAAAGCCGCCGTCACGCACCAGCAGGTTGCTTCCCAGTCCGACCCAGATCAACTGCTCTTCATCAACAAGCTGCTGCAGAAACTGCTGCAGATCGTCAATATCCACCGGCCGAAACAATTGCTTCACAACTCCTCCCGTTCGCCAGCTGCAGTGAGGCCCCATCGGCTCCTGCTGCAGCAGTTCTCCACGCAACTGCCGCATCAGTGTGCTCCCACAAGCTGAGGCAGCTTCGCGGCAACCTGTCCGATGCTGCCGGCGCCCATCATCAACACCACGTCATCCGGCTCCAACACTGCGGCCAATGTCTGCGGCAACTCGTCAAGCTGCTCAACAAAAATCGGGTTGATCTGTCCCCTGGTGCGGATAGCCGCAGCCAGTGCACGCCCGTCGGCGCCGCTGATCGGCGATTCACCGGCAGCATAGACTTCGCTCAACAGAAGCACGTCTACATTCGATAGAACCACTGTAAAATCTTCAAACTGCTCCTGGGTGCGGCTATAGCGGTGCGGTTGAAACGCCAGTATCAAACGACGCTGCGGCCAGCCTGTCCTGACTGCATCAATTGTCGCAGCCACTTCACGCGGATGATGTCCATAATCATCGACCAGCATGACCCTGCCACCCTTCCACTCAAACTCCTGACTCTGGAAACGCCTGCCGATTCCGGCAAATTTCTTCAACGCGCGCTGAATAGCCGCATTGTCCACACCCAGCTCCCGTGCAACTGCAACCGCCGCAACCGCATTCAATACATTGTGCCGACCCGGCATATTGAGATTGATGTCGATAACTCCATTGTCGACACACTGCACCTGGAAGCTGGTGCGCAAGCCCTGCTGTTCAATATTGAGAACACGTACGTCGGCATCCTGCGACTGGCCATAGGTGATCACTCGACGCGTTACCCTGGGAATCAGGCTGCGCACCTCGGGATCATCAATGCACATCACCGCCAATCCATAGAAGGGAAGGTGGTGAAGAAATTCTACAAATGTCTGGCGCAGCCGCTCGAAATCCCCGCCATAGGTTTCCATATGATCATGATCGACATTCGTGATCACGGAGATCATCGGCTGCAGATAGAGAAACGATGCATCACTCTCATCAGCCTCTGCAACCAGATAATCACTCGCGCCCAGCTGGGCATTGGCTCCGGCTGAATTCAACAGACCGCCAATAACGAAGGTCGGATCCAGCCCACCCTCCGCAAGCAGACAGGTCACCAAACTGGTCGTGGTCGTTTTCCCGTGGGTTCCCGCTACCGCGATGCCATAGCGAAAACGCATCAATTCAGCCAGCATCTCGGCGCGTGGCACCACCGGGATGCGTTTTTCCCTGGCGTAAAGCACCTCCGGGTTGTCATCACGAATCGCTGTGGAGACAACAACCGCATCACAACCTTCAACCTGTTTCGCCTCGTGGCTGTGAAACACCGTGGCGCCCATACTGCGCAACTGCTGCACTGCAGCGTTGTCCGAGAGATCAGAGCCGGAGACACGGTAACCGAGATTTATCATCACCTGTGCGATGCCATTCATGCCCGATCCACCGATGCCCACAAAGTAGAGATGAGATACGCGCATGCGCATCGCCTCCATTGTACGACTCTCCGGTATAGCGCCCTGCATGGTCATCGCATCATCACCCTTTCACAAATATCGACAACCTGTGAAGTCGCATCGCTCCTTGCGAGCAGACGCGCCTTTTGCGCCATATGCAGCAGTCTGTCACGGTCAAGGTTGCGAATTTTCTGCGCCAGCACTGCAGCGTTCATGTCACGCTGCTGCAAAATGACTGCCGCCCCCTGGTCGGCAAGATAACGCGCATTGAGGGTCTGATGGTCATCCACTGCAAACGGGTAGGGAACCAGTATCGATGCAACACCAGCAGCTGCAAGTTCGGAAACAGTCAAGGCGCCACTGCGGCAAATCATAAGATCCGCCCAGCTGTAGGCCTCCGCCATATCATCAATAAACTCCACAACCCATGATTTCACCCCGGCATCTTCATAGGCCTGAAGTGTCTCCTGCTCCTTGTTACGCCCTGATTGATGCCCGATGGCGGGACGCTGTGCTTCATCGATGAGAGCCAGCGCTTCAGGAACCACTTCATTGAGCATTGCAGCACCGAGAGATCCTCCAACAACCAGCACTTGTACCGGCCCATTGTGCTGTGACATGCGTTCGGCGGGTGGCGCCAAAGCCGCTATCTCTGCTCGCACAGGATTCCCCGTCGTGGTCACTTTTTTCGACGCCCTGAAGGTTCCCGGGAATGCTTCACACACGGCATTGGAAAATTTGGAGAGCAGTTTGTTGGTGACTCCGGCAATTGCATTCTGTTCATGGATCACCAGCGGCGTTCCCGTGAGGCGCGCAGCCACGCCACCCGGACCGGAAGCAAAGCCCCCCATGCCGATGACCAGCACCGGTTTTCTGCGACGCATCACACTCAGCGCCTGCAGCAGCGATTGCGATAATAGAAAGGGAGCAGTCAGCATACGCTTGACACCATTGCCCCGCAGCCCCTTGATATTGACAACATCGAACTCGATCTTATGCTGTGGAACCAGGCGGGATTCAAAACTGTCCGGAGTCCCCAGCCAGCTGACCGTGTAGCCTCTTGAAATCAACTCTTTCGCTGTAGCCAGTGCAGGGTAAACATGCCCTCCGGTTCCGCCTGCCATGATGATGACATGTCTCATTTTTTGCTCCGCTTAGGTGTTGTTGGCACAACTTCGAGATGGATGCGCTGCAACATCGCAATCACCACACAGACAACGATGATGCTGTTGCCTCCATAGCTCATCAGCGGCAAAGTCAACCCCTTGGTGGGAAGCAGACCGAGATTGACGCCAATATTGATAAACGCCTGAAAACCAATCCATAATCCACTGCCATAGGCAATATAGAGTGCAAAGCGTTTGCCCTGTTTCTCTGCCATGGCGCCAATGCGGAAAGCGCGCCAGCTGATGAAAGCAAACAGGAGAATAATTGACACCGTACCAAGCAAACCAAACTCCTCACCGATCACTGCGATGAGAAAATCGTTGTGGGCTTCAGGGAGATAGAAAAGCTTTTGCACACCCTCCCCAAGTCCAACTCCACTCCACTCACCACGTCCAAATGCGATCAATGCATTGGAGAGCTGATATCCGCTGTTGAGCGGGTCGGCAAAGGGGTCCATAAAAGAGGTAACGCGCTTCATGCGATAGGGCTCGACAATCACCAGCACACCCAGCGAAACAATGGCAACTGCAAACAGAACCAGATATTGGCGTATCGGCACCCCGCCGAGAAACAGCATGCCAAATGCGATGACAAGCAACACAACGGTGGTTCCCATATCCGGCTCCAGCATGATCAACGCAGCAGCGATCAGAACAGGCAGCAGTGGCTTGACGAAACCCCACACACCAGTCGTGACCTCCAGGTGCTTTCGATTCAGGTAGCCGGCCAGATAGAGCATCACGAACAACTTCATAAATTCAGAACTCTGCAGATTAAAACCACCGAGAGAGATCCAGCGCTGGGCGCCATTGACACTGCGGCCTATCCCCGGAATCAACACCAATACCAGCAGCACCAAACCCAGAATATAGAGCAGCGGAGCCCAGCGTTCCCAGCGATCAATCGGGATACGCATGACAACGGCAGCCACTGCCAACCCCAGCAGTACGGCAAACAGATGACGGTAGACGAAAAAATAGGGCATAGCAGTGAAGCGATGCATGGTCGCCGATCCGACCATGACTACGCCAATCAGCAGCAATGCCAGGGCAGTGGCCAGCAGCGGATAATCCAGTCGCGGCATCTCCCAAATTTTTCCCTCTCGCCGCTGCATGATCGCTTCCATCAAGCAAGCCTCCCGACTGCTTCCATAAAAGCTTCGCCACGCTGCATATAATTCTCATACATATCAAAACTGGCGCACGCGGGAGACAACAACACCCTGTCGCCCGGACGGGCGAGATCCGCTGCAAGCCTGACAGCATCATTCATATCGACGGCATTGACTCCAGGCACGGCTCCGTTGACAGCTTTGTCGATGAGTGGCGCATCACGCCCAACCAGCACCAGGGCGCGTACATAGGCAGGCAGCTTATCTGCGAGCGGTGAAAAATCAGCCCCTTTGCAATCACCTCCGGCAATCAGGATGGAGCGACTCTCGTCCGCCATATCCAGTCCCTCCAGCGCAGCGATCGAGGCGCCGACATTTGTCCCTTTGGAGTCGTTGTACCAGCGCACATGATTGATTTCAGCAACGAACCATGTGCGGTGAGCAAGCCCGCGAAAATCCCTGATAGCCCGCAGCATGGAATTCATAGGCAAGCCAACGGCTTCACCAAGCGCCAGTGCAGCCAGCGCATTCGCCTGGTTATGTTTTCCAGCGGAGGGAATTGCGGCAGTTTGCAGCAACAGCTGCTCTCCTCTGCATAACCACTGCACAGCATCGACATCACAGATACCGTATTGATCCGGCTGTGGAGCCCGCATGCAGAAACTGATGGAACGGGAATTTTCAGCCAGCTGCATCGCGGCAGGATCATCCAGATTAACGATCGCGATTTCTGCATTATGGTAAATCACCGCCTTTGCCTGCACGTATTCTTCATAAGAGTCGTAGCGGTCCAGATGATCAGCGCTGAGATTCAGAATCACAGCAGCTCTGGCGCGTAAGCTGCGAATCGTCTCCAGCTGAAAACTGGAGAGTTCCAGGATGTAGAGTTCATTCTTCTCATCCAGCAGATCCAGCACCGGTATACCAAGATTTCCTCCAACACCGGCGCGAACACCGGCTGTTTTTGCCATCTCTCCCAGCAGTGTCGTGACCGTACTTTTGCCATTTGAACCGGTAATCGCCACAACCGGCACACTGACTTCGCGCAAAAACAGCTCGACATCACCTATGACTTCGATACCGCGTGAGATAGCTTGCTGTATCATCGGCTCTTTCAGGGAGACCCCGGGGCTAACGACCAGACGCTCCGCAGCCGCGAAAACATCCGCATCAAAGGCGCCTGTAAAGAGCGCCACGTCCGGGTATTCATCACGCAGTTGCTGCAAACCCGGTGGATGGTCGCGACTATCGATGACAGCCAGGCGGATATCCCTGCCAGCAAGAAAACGCACGCAGGAGAGCCCGGTAGACCCCAGACCCACTATCAGGGTCATGGGGGCTGCCATCTGCTGCGCGTTCTTGTTGCTCTCTGCTGTGCTCATTCTCTTGATAAAACCGTTATCGAAGTTTCAATGTCGCAAGTCCAATCAACACCAGGATAAGACTGATAATCCAGAACCTGACTATGACGCGCGGCTCCGGCCAACCTTTGAGTTCATAGTGATGGTGCAGCGGCGCCATGCGAAACACGCGCTTGCCGGTCATTTTGAAAGAGGCGACCTGAATGATGACCGACAATGTCTCGATCACAAAAATCCCCCCCATGATCATCAGCACCAACTCCTGGCGCACTGCCACGGCGACCACGCCGAGCGCCGCGCCGATTGCGAGTGCTCCGACATCTCCCATGAAGACCATCGCAGGATGTGTGTTGAACCACAGGAAACCAATGCCGGCGCCCAGCAGCGCTGCACAAAAAATGGCGACTTCGCCCACCCCGGATAGATGGGGAATCTGTAAATACTCTGCAAACTTGATGTGCCCGGAGAGATAGGCAAAAATCATCAAGCCTCCGGCAACCAGGATTGTCGGCACAATTGCCAGACCATCCAGACCATCTGTCAGATTGACGGCATTGGAGGTGCCAACGATGACGAAGTAGGCGAGCACCACATAGAAGAGACCCAGGTTCAATGCCACATCCTTGAAAAAGGGAACGAACAGCTGCGTCTCCTGAGGTTCGGTGGCGCTCAGGTAGAGCGCCATGGCTGCAGCGAAGCCAAACAGCGACTGCCACAGATATTTATAGCGGGAGGCAAGACCTTTGGGGTCCTGTTTGACAAGCTTTTTGTAATCATCCACCAGTCCAACACCGCCAAACGCCAGTGTCGTCAGTAAAACGATCCATACATAACGGTTTCCCAGATCCGCCCACAGCAGGGTGCTGATGCTGACCGCAACCAGAATCAGCGCGCCGCCCATGGTCGGCGTCCCAGCCTTGGCAAAATGGGTTTTGGGCCCGTCATCACGTACTGGCTGCCCCTTGTAGGTGGCGAGCTTGCGAATAATCGCCGGCCCGATCACAAAAGAGACCACCAACGCTGTCAGCACACTGAGAATGATGCGCAGCGTCTGGTATTGAAAGACGCTGAAACCACTCTGGAATTGCGCCAGATAATCAGCCAGATAGATCAGCATCCGATATCCTCATTCGCTGTCAATGCCTCAATGATCCGCTCCATACGAGCGGCGCGTGAACCTTTGACCAGTACGACATGCCGGTCATCCAGCTGCGATTGCAGGGCATCATTCAATGCGTCGATGTCGTTAAAGGCAAAACCATTGCTGCCAAAGGCGGCAGCAGCGGCGGCGCTCAGCGGACCCAGAGTGTAGAGTTTGTCGATGCCGGCATCCGCCGCCGCTGTTCCGAGATCAGCATGGATTGCTTTAACATCACCTCCCAACTCAGCCAGATCGCCAAGCACCAGCACCCTGCTTGCAGAAAAACTTCCAAGCACCGCGATGGCTGCTGTAACTGAGTCAGGATTGGCATTATAGGTATCATCAATAATGCGTATTCCAGCAGCATTTCGGCGGGGGAAAAGCCGGCCAGGCACAGGCCTGATTGATTTCAGGCCGTCATGAATCAAGCTGTGCTCAATCTTCAGCGCAACACACACTGCAACTGCAGCAAGTGCATTCATTCGATTGTGCTCTCCCGCCAGCGGCAGTTGCAGCGTGAACCGCTGCGTGCCGGCATGCACATCAAACTGCTGTTCAAAACCACTCTCGTTCCACAGTGTTGTGGATGAGTTTTTTTCAAGACGCACATCACAGACCTCTGTCCGGCCAAATGTGATGACCTGATGATCACCAGCCAGTTCCCGCCACAGCGACAGCCATTGACTCTCTCCGTTGCACACAAAAATGCCATCGCTGGAGAGGCCATCAACAATCTCTGCCTTGGCGCGGGCCACTCCTTCTATGGAACCGAAGCCTTCAAGGTGTGCGCGTCCGGCATTATTCAGCAAAGCCACATGGGGCGATGTTATGACGCTGAGCTGATGAATCTCGCGCGCATGATTGGCGCCCATCTCGATCACCGCAAACTCTTCGTTCTGCAATCGCGTGAGAGTCAGCGGCACACCGATCTCGTTGTTCAGATTGCCGGTGGTTGCAAGTACGCAGCCCTGCAGGGATAAAATCGCAGCAAGCATCTCCTTGACGGTGGTCTTCCCATTGCTGCCGGTCAGTGCAATGACGACTGCGTCCGACTTGCTGCGCCATGCGCCAGCCAGTTGCAGCAAGGCAGTGCGCACATCAGCAACGATGATCTGCGGAATCCCGACATCTAACTTCCTCTCGACCAATGCAGCAACCGCCCCCTGCCCGGCTGCCCTCGCCACATAGTCATGACCGTCGTAATGCTCACCCGGAATCGCCGTAAACAGCGCCTCGCCATCGAGAGTTCGACTGTCTGTACTCACGGAATTAAAACGCACGTCGCCATTGACAGCCTCTCCATGCAGAATTTTTGCCGCTTCGCTGACGGAGAAGTCGATCATTGCCCACTCCGCAGAAGCTTTTCGACCACTTCCCTGTCACTGAAGTGATGACGTTGATCACCAATGATCTGCACATCTTCATGCCCTTTCCCTGCAACCAGCACCAGGTCCCCTGCTGATGCCTGTTTTATGGCAATAGAGATCGCCTGTTGACGATCACGCACAACGCGGACAGGATGCTCCATGCCGCACAGAATCTGTTCGATAATGGCATCACCAGACTCGCTGCGGGGATTGTCATCTGTCACAATAACCCTGTCAGCCAGCTCTTCGGCTACAGCCCCCATCAATGGACGCTTTCCCGGGTCACGATCACCACCGCAGCCAAACAGGCAGACGAGTTCACCATCGGTATGCTCGCGTGCAGCAAACAGTGCACTTTTCAGTGCATCCGGTGTATGCGCGTAATCAACCACGACCAACGCTTGATTCTCGCCGCCAAAACGCTCCATGCGCCCTGGCACTGCCGGAACACTCGAGAGGCGTTTGACCAACTGAACCAGGGGCACTCCTGCAGCTACCAGCGCTCCAGCCACTGACAGCAGATTATCGACGTTGAAACGCCCTATCAGCGGAGATTCAAGTACGACCTGCTGCTGCTCATAATGAAAAACCATCTTGAGACCCTGCTGCGTCTGACGTATGTGTGATGCGCGCAGCTGCACATCTGCAGCATTCACACCGACAGTGATACAGCGCATTTCCGGAGCAAGACTCTCCCTGATTTGTTGTCCGTATGGATCATCCATATTGATCACAACGCAACTCAAACCAGGCAGCCGGAACAACTTCTGCTTGGCTTCACCATACGCCTGCATGGTGCCGTGATAGTCAAGGTGATCACGACTGAGATTGGTAAACGCTGCCACATCGATATGAGCGCCATCGATTCTCTCCTGGTCCAGCGCATGAGAGGAGACCTCCATGGCGACAGCAGTAATACCTGTTTGCAGATACTCCGCAAACATCTGCTGAAGAGTAATCGCATCTGGAGTGGTGTGCGTTGCCTGTTGCAGGGAACCAGGCGCGCCATTGCCGAGTGTTCCGATCATGGCGCAATTCTCCAGTACACCTGCCGTCAGCCACGCACAAGTGGTTTTACCATTGGTGCCGGTATATCCGATGATCGTCAGCTGCGCAGAGGGATCAGCATAGAATCTTGCAGCAATCCTGCCCGCATGGAGCTTTGTGGCAGCAATCACCGGAATAGAGGCATTCAATGCCTCGATGCGCTCTCTACTCCACGCATCATCAATTTCAGCAACAACAGCAACACATCCCGCGTCAACCGCCTGCTGCAGATAATCAAGTCCATGCCCGCGGGTTCCGGGAAGCGCTATGAACAGCGACCCCGGTGCCAGCCTGCGGCTGTCCAGTGAGAGAGCCCTGACAGCAAGCTGCGCCAGTTCCGGCGGCGCAGCATCAAGCAGCTCTCCAAGCAACGGGGCGTTTGACAGCTGTGTCGCCGGCATCATTGCACGCCTCCGGTGCTCGCCACCTGCAATTCAGCCTTTGGCTGCTTGTTGTCAGGCGCCACATTCAACAGCCTCAGCGCATGGCCCATCACTTCAGAAAATACCGGCGCGGCGACCGTACCACCGTAATGACCATTTTTTACCGGCTCATCAAAGACAATCACCATCACCAGTTTCGGATCTGTCGCCGGCGCCATTCCCGCAAACAACGCACGATATTTTTTCTTCTTGTCTTTGTATCCCTGCGCCCCCAGTTTTATGACCGTTCCGGTTTTACCGGCAACCCGGTAGCCGCTCACAGCCGCCTTGGGCGCGGTACCCTGTGCAGAGACCACTCCCTCCATCATCTTGCGCAGCGACCTTGCGGTCTCGACAGAGAGCACCCGCTCTCCCTCAACCGGTTTATCAACGCGCAGCAGAGAGAGTGGACGCCGAATGCCGTCTGCAGCAAGAATCGCATAGGCCTGCGCCAACTGCAGTGTCGATACGGAGATACTATACCCAAACGCCAGGGTGGCCTGATCAATACGCCGCCACAACCCGTAATCGCGCAGCAGCCCGCTCGCCTCTCCGGGGAAATCAATCATCACCGGCTGTCCAAAACCATAACTGTCCAGCATTTTCCAATGATCTTTTACCGGCATTTTCAAAGCGATAGTTGCTGATCCCACATTACTGGAACGACGCAGCACTCCGGCAGGGTCGAGCACACCATAGCGTTTCGGATCACTCACCTTGTTCCTACCTACCCATAGAACCCCTTTACCGGTATTTATCTTGGTGTTTTCAGTAATATAGCCAAGCTCCATGGCTGCCGCAAGAGTCAGTGGTTTCATCGTCGAACCGGGTTCAAAAGTATCGATGACGGCTCGATTGCGCGCCCGCCCATTGAGATTGCTGCGGCTGGCATTCGGGTTATAGGAGGGTTGACTCACCATCGCCAGCACCTCTCCGCTGTCGATATCCAGCATCACCAGTGAAGCCGACCTGGCCTTATGTTTGACAACCGCTTTTTTCAGCGCCCGATAGGCATAGAACTGCAAACGGCGATCCAGGCTCAGCACAATGTCCTCCCCCCCCTGCGGCTCGCGGATACTCGCAACGTTTGCCAACAGACGCCGTTTCGCGTCTTTCAGGACCAACTTGCGCCCTGCCTCGGCATTCAACTCTTCATCATACTGAAACTCCAGCCCCTCCAACCCCCTTTCATCACGCCCGGAGAAACCGATCACATGAGAAAAATATTCACCCGCCGGGTAGTAACGGCGGTATTCACGCTGCAGGCCGACGCCTTTGACCCCTTTCTCTTTCAATTTTGCCATCACCTTGCGGGCATCAGCAGGAGTCATCCAGCGGGACAGGTAGAAAAAATGCTTGTTGCGGTAGCGCGTGAGTTTCTGCAGCAGATCATCGGCATTCATATTTAATGCCTGCGCAAGGATTTTAACAGTCTCACTATCCTGCGACAGGATTCGCGGATCTGCCCATACAGAGTCTACCGGGTTGCTTACAGCCAGCACCTCCTCATTGCGATCAAGAATTCTGCCTCGCCGTGCTGGCACATCCATATAACTGATGTGCTTGTAATCACCCTTTTTCTGTAAAAAATCTGTGCGCAAAATCTGCTGATACCAAGCGCCGGCAATTAACAGACCTGCAGCACACAGCAACCCCCCGACCATCAAACGGCGGCGCGCAGCAAAGGAGGGAACGGCCGTCTTTTTTGACCGCCGCGCCTGCCTGCCTTTTTTATGTCGTTGCTTTCCCGCCATTACTCTGTTTCCAGAACCTCTATCTCTTCCATACCCGGTGTACGCATATGCAGTCTGTTCCGTGCATTTTTCTCGATGCGTTCATAGTCAGCAAAGGTCGCCAACTCAACCTGCAACTGTCCCTGCGTCACGCTCAACTCATCGGCCCCTGCGCGCAAGGCCTCACGCACCGCAAACAAATGGCGCGTCTGCTGCTTTGCCTCGACAACCTTCAACGCTGTCCACACAATCAGGACCAGCAAGCCCGTGATCAGCAGCATGCGGCTGCCGTTCACGCTGATTTCTCCGCAATTCTCAAGCGGGAGCTGCGCGCACGCGGATTCTCCCTGATCTCCTCACGCGAAGGCGTCACCGCCTTGCCCACCAGACGCAATTGAGGCTGTTGCAATTGTGAAGCCATCACAGGAACACCTTTTGGCAGCGTATCGACCCGGGAGTGGTCTCGCAGAAAGCGCTTCACGATTCTATCCTCCAGAGAATGAAAGCTGATCACGGACAACCGTCCCCCGGGTCTGAGTATCGATAATGCCTGTTCAAGTACAGCCGAGAGTTGCTGCAACTCCTGATTGATGCGTATTCTTATTGCCTGGAATGTGCGTGTAGCCGGATGTTTTCCCGGGTCTTTTCGCGGTACTGCCTGGTCGATCAACTCAGCAAGCTGTGTTGTTGTCATCAATGGCCTCTCTTGACGCCGTGACACGATCGCCGTGGCAATGCGCCCGGAATACCGCTCTTCTCCATACTCGCTCAACACCTGTTTGATCTGCTGCTGCGAAGCGTCAGACAACCAGGCTGCCGCCGTCAAATCATCGTCAGGATTCATGCGCATATCCAGCGGCCCATTGTGCATAAAACTAAAACCCCGCTGAGCATCCTCCAGTTGCGGTGATGAAACCCCAAGGTCCAGCAGCACTCCATCGACCTCACCTTTAATTCCCAGTTTTACGGAAACCTCTTCAAGCGCATCAAACGACACATGTTCAATCGAAAAACGCGGATCACCTCCAATCACTGCTGCAGCACTCCTGATTGCATCCGGATCACGATCCAGCGCTACCAAACGTCCACTGCTGTCCAACTGCTGCAGAATTAACGAGCTATGCCCGCCGCGGCCAAATGTCCCATCCACGTAAATCCCGTCTGGCCTGATTGCGAGTGCATCAACTGCCTCATGCAGCAAAACAGGTTGATGATTGAGTGAAACCGCCACCCCGTTACAGATTCAGGTTTTGAATTTCTGCGGAGACTTCCGAGTCAGGATCCTGCAGGGCCAACATGTTCTCCTCTTCAATCTGCTGCGCCATCTGCTGTGACCAGATTTCAAGCCGACGCCCCTTGCCGATAATGGCTATCTGCTCACCAGCCACCAATCCTGCATGCGCACGGTGCTTCTGCGGCAGCAGAATCCGCCCCTGCCCATCGAGATCGATTTCCTGCAGATTGGAAAATAGAATATGCTGGATCCGCTCAAATTGCTTATTCAACGCCGGCAAGTCGCCCACCATCACCGCTGTCTTCTCCCACTCATCCCAGGGATACATCCACAAGCACTTCTCCCAGCGCGGATGGATCGTCACTGCAACCCGGGAGCCACCGCTGTTGCGCAAACCTTCACGGTGACGCGCCGGAATAGCAACGCGCCCCTTGGTATCCAGTTTGACAAGATTGGTTCCGAAGTACATGGATGACTCAGTTGTTTTTCTTTATTTCATTATTAAGAAGCAGGAAACACCCCAATTCCCCACTTTCCCCCACTTAATGGGAATAATAGATGCTATACCCACATTGGTCAAGGTAAAAACAGAAAAAGATGAGAATTAACAATAACTTAGAAGGAATCGATCATCCTTATAAAAAACAACCTGATGAAGCGTGTAGTTAAAGCTGTTTGTGAAGAAATAGGGAGGGATTGCGGATTAATGGGGGCGGATAGAGCGAAAAGCATGAAAAGTGGGGAGAGGTGGGAGCCAGCCTGTAAGCCGGGTTCTGTCGTGGATAATCATTCATCTGGATAATGCGTCACCGCATACCTCAAGCGACCTACCCGGAAGCCACCTGCGGACCACAGGCTGTGCGAACACAAGCTTCCCTATTTGGTCTTGCTCCGGGTGGGGTTTACCATGCCGCTGCTGTTACCAGCAGCGCGGTGCGCTCTTACCGCACCATTTCAACCTTACCGGCAGTCACAGACTGCTTAGGCGGTATATTTTCTGCTGCACTTGCCGTCGGATCACTCCGCCCAGGCGTTACCTGGCACCCTGTCCTGCGGAGCCCGGACTTTCCTCCATCAGTAAACTGACAGCGATTAACCGGCCGACTCCCTAGGAGAAAATAGCTGTTTGGATATCAAAAAGCAAGGGGAAAGTTCAGCAATTCTAAATGTAGAGAGATACTCACCACGAAGCACACGAAGACCACCAAGAATCAACTGGATACAAAAAGGACTTCGTGCTCTTCGTGTCCTTCGTGGTAAAAATCTTTTAAAATGTCGGCACTCTATCTATTGGTGCATATGAGAATCGCCAGGGAAAGATACTTAAGTTTTAGGTTTTATTTATGGTTCTGCGTGCGCCACAGATTGACAATCCCTTCCACATCCAGATCATCGGGGCCCTCGCGCCAACTGGTATAGTAGTCCACATCGGTATTTCTGGGTTCCGGATCCGGCCAGTAGACCTGGATACGCGTCGGCATTGGAGCCGCCTCCCCCAGTACCAGCGCCTCGCCCCGCCCCAGGGAGGCCAGCATATCCGTCAAATCCCCCTCGGCTTCAGGCACCATGGCCCGAATATACTCCTGGTCATCAGGGTTTGTTGTACGCAGGCAAATAAATGAGCTGCACTGGGAAAGCATGGTTTCGGAGAGTTCCGTCGGACGCTGACTGACCACTCCGATCGAGACACCATATTTGCGCCCCTCCTTGGCGATCCTCTCCATCA
>JADWMH010000092.1 GCA_015767355.1 Gammaproteobacteria bacterium | reverse complement strand
CACCCAGCAGCATGGGCGTCAAGACGAGATGCGCTGAGCTGGAGATGGGAAGAAATTCGGTGAGCCCCTGAATAAAGGCCAGCAGGATAATCTGAAACAGATCCATGATGAGTCACTGAGTGTAGGAAAGACGCTGCGATGATACGGGATTCTGCCTGCTCATCCAAGCAGGGCAATAGAATTATCCACAGATGCACACAGATAAACACAGATTGGAATTTGGTCATTTGTCATTTTGACCAAGGGGAGAAATCTTTTGTTGGAAAGATTCAAGATCTCTCACATTCGTTCGAGATGACAAGACAGAACGTCAATAAACGAAGCGCATTGCGCCAAAGCCTGCTACGTTCGGGAGTGGTGCTCGAAGCATCTGATCTCAACAGGAGCAGAGAAGCACTCATCGATACACACAGCCCCGATAGTTCCGTCATCAAGTGTGAACCTGCCGGTATATGAGGCCGATGTGCGCTTGCCGAATAGCCCCTCTGCATGCATCTTCTGAGCTGCTTCGTAGGCGGTCCAGAGATGATAGAAATATTGCTGCTGGTGATGTTCTGCGATGCTCTCGAGTCGCCTGGTCTCCTCCGGCTGAAACAGGCGTTGTGCAATTTTCAGGCAATTTTTCACTGGCCTGGGTGTTTCAAGATCGAGGCCGACAGGGATGCGAGCAAAGGCAATCATCAACTGGTTTCGGCTGTGGGCGATACTGAAATGGAGTTGCTGCTGAGGAGGGGCAAGAGATGGTTTGCCGTTGCTATCGATGCTGATATTGATCGTATCAGGCTGGAGATGAAGGTATTGTGCCAGCACTCTGCGTAATACGGTTCTGCCGATGGTGAACTCACTGCGGCGCTGCGGCGCCATTTTGAGAACACGCTGCCGCTCACTGGCGTCGAGCAAAGATTCATCTGCCTGCGTCAGCTGTAGATCAGCAGACCACAGGTGAATCTCATTATCACCTGGTGCGGCTTCAGGAGGTTCAGCAGATGCGACCCAAAGGATCTCCTCGATCATGCATAACTCCGTGATTGTGTGAGTCTGCATAGGATGTGCTGAGGCAGGAAGCGCATCAATCGCGACAGATGCGCTTCGCCTACATGGACGTAGGTGAGGGGCGTGAGCAGGACGCGGTAGCTTCGCAAGCTCAACACATCCTATGATCCGTGAGCATCGAACGGAGATGCTTCATTATAATCCGGATTCCAGCGCCTTGATGCGCACCTCGATCGGCGGATGGGTGCTGAACAACTCTTTGAGTCCTGCGCCGTTGATGCCGAAGGCGGCCATCTCATCGGGCAGTGGTTCAGGATCATGCCCCTGCTGCAGGCGATGCAGAGCGTTGATCATCTTGGTGCGGCCGGCAAGCCTTGCGCCGCCGGCATCCGCCTTGAATTCGCGCCGGCGTGAGAACCAGGCAACGATGATATTGGCGAGCAGTGAAAAGACGATCTGTCCGACAAATGAGCCTACGTAGTATCCAATGCCAAACCCGCGCTCATTCTTAAAGATGACCCGGTCGATGAAGTGGCCCAGTATGCGTGAGAAGAAGATGACGAAGGTGTTGACGACTCCCTGGATCAGGGTCAGTGTGATCATGTCGCCATTGCTGACATGGGTAATCTCATGGCCGACAACGGCTTCCGCTTCATCCCGGGTCATCTGCTGCAGCAGTCCGCTGCTGACGGCGACCAGCGCATTGTTTTTGTTGGCGCCGGTGGCGAAGGCATTCGGTGTTGGAGAGTCAAAAATACCAACTTCAGGCATGCCGATGCCCGCCTGCTGAGCCTGCTGCCTGACGGTTTCGACGAGCCATTGCTCGGTCTGGTTGGCCGGTGTCTCGATAATATGAACACCCATGGAGCGTTTGGCAAGCCACTTTGACATCAACAGAGAGATGATGGAGCCGCCGAAACCGATGACGCCGGACATGACCAGCAGGCCGGAGAGGTTAAGATCGACACCATTCTTATCAAGAATTCCTTCAATACCAAGAACTTGAAAGATAATACTAAGTAATAACATTATGGCAAAGTTGGTTGCCAGGAATAGTCCGATTCTTAACATGGTGTTTGCGCCGTCAGTTTTCAGGAATGGTTGCTCATTATATGGTGTTCATCTGAAGAATAAACAAGAATGTTGGCGCCACATCGGGGCAATCCCCTCTCCCTTTGGGAGAGGGTTGGGGGAGGGGGTGCAATCCGTTCTATTGCCGAGTAAAATGCCCGCATTCATCAAGCAGCAGACAGACCAACATGAGCATCAAGTCCGACCAGTGGATACGCCGCATGGCGCAGCAGCACAGCATGATCGAACCTTTCGTCGAGGGGCAGGTGCGTGACGCAGACGGCAATCGGGTGATCTCGTACGGCACCTCCAGTTACGGCTATGATGTGCGCTGCGCCGATGAGTTCAAGATCTTTACCAATATCAACTCAGCTATCGTCGATCCTAAAAACTTTGATGAAGACAGTTTTGTTGATGTGAAATCGGATGTCTGCATCATTCCTCCAAACTCTTTTGCGCTTGCACGCACCGTGGAGTACCTGCGCATCCCGCGTAATGTCCTCACCATCTGCCTTGGCAAATCGACCTATGCCCGCTGTGGCATCATCGTCAATGTCACGCCGCTGGAACCCGAATGGGAGGGGCATGTGACGCTCGAGTTTTCCAATACATCACCGCTGCCTGCAAAAATCTATGCCAACGAAGGTGTGGCGCAGTTTCTCTTTTTTGAATCCGACGAGGTGTGTGAAACCTCCTACCTGGATCGCGGTGGCAAGTATCAGGGGCAAAAAGGCGTGACGCTGCCGAGATCCTGACGAACCTGTCATTTCAAAGGGAGAAATCTTGTGTTGGAGACGCTCAAGATCTCTCACATTCGTTCGAGATGACAAGGCAGAATGGCGGGATGCGCTTCGCTTATACCGCTCTACGGATCTACTTATATATTTTGAGTAGCAATTCCATGTTGCACTTGGTGCATATGCGCTGCTGCCCCTGCACCATTTTCCGATGTGTGCGCATTGCGATCCGGTGCTCCTGGCAGCCGCATAGATAGAGCACGCGGCGCTCCCTGCGAACCGGAATCTGTGAAACGTCGTACTGATGGCGCACCTCGGCTGGTACGCCAAACAGGTACATGACCGCTTTCCACTCATTGCCGTGCGGACGGACACCGCTTCTTATTCTTCCCCTGATGAAGAGATGAAAAACCACGTAGTGCGCGACTTCATGCGGCACTGTATGTTCCAGGTTGTCGTCGAAGTAGAGAGAGAAGAGCTGGCTGTTGAAGCGCAGCACCGCTTGCTCCTTACTGCCGCGAAACTGCCCCGCAGCTGCTCCACGCAGATCAACCTTTAATTGCGGAGATGGAATCTTTCGCTGAAACTTTTTTTCGGCAAGCTTGAGGCAGTGGGCGACTCTCTCTTCGATGGCGGTTAATTGCTTTGCGTTTAATTGTGCCGAATGGGTCATTGAATAGTTCGTTTAATGATTTATTTAATGCTTTATGCGTTATTGGATATAACGATTCGCTTTTCCCTGAATCTCTTCGATGCGTCGATTGCGTTGCTTCTCCTCCCTGGTGGGCGGATTGGCGCGATGCCACTTCAGCAACAGTTTTTTCTGTTTGGAAAATAGCTTCAAATTATAGGCATCCGCCATGTAGAGCATGGCGCGTGCAATCTTCCCGCGGGCTGATGAGGTGGGTTCAACCTTCCGCTTGTGAAAATCGACTTCAAAATCACACCCCTTGTAATAGTAAGTCTCACCCTTGATGAGATCGTAGGCCATCGCACTGCGGGTCTTGTTGACCTTTGCCAGTGCGGGGTACATGTTGTGCATGTCTGCTTCGATGCGGTTAAAGCGTCTGCTGGTGCGACGGCACTTGTTGCGGTCGCCGCAGTGCAGGGTCCTGGTGACCCAACTCATGGGGAAGACATGCTCGATATTGATCTTCTTGCCATGGCGGCTGGAGAAGCGTTTGCCGCAGTAGAGCGTAGTGCCGCCCCGGGGATAGAGCTTGCTCCAGAACAGTGGCCTAATCTCACGATATGTTGAGGCGCCTTCAGGCGGCGAAGAGGATTGAGACTCCTGCTTGTAGCCAGCGATCAGCATGGCAAGGAGCAGTGCTACAACTGTGAATGTCTTCCATGGCATGGCGGATAACTTCTCAATGAACCCGTACAAAGTTGGATCAGTATAGGATGTGCTGAGTGCAACGAAGCGCATCAATCATGAACGATGCGCTTCGCAAAGCTCAGCACATCCTATATCCGGAGGTGCTGATGCTACCGATACTCTCTCGCCAACTTAACATAGTGCTCGGCCGAGTAGCGCAGAAACTTCAACTCCCTCTCTGTCAGCGGACGTATCTTTTTTGCCGGACTGCCGAGATAGAGATAGCCGCTTTGTAGGGTTTTGTTCTCCGCAACAAGACTGCCCGCGCCGATGATGACCTCATCCTCGACCACGGTATTGTCCATGATGATCGCCCCCATGCCAATCAGGCAGCGGTCGCCGATGGTGCAGGCGTGAAGAATTACTTTATGCCCGACGGTGACATCATCGCCAATGCTCAGGGCGGCGCCAGCATAGTGCTTTCCGGCGTGGGTGACATGCAGCACGCTGCCATCCTGGATGTTGCTGCGTGCGCCGATGACGACAGTGTTGACGTCGCCTCGAATGACTGTCATTGGCCATACACTGCTGTCATTGCCAATGATGACGTCACCGATGACGACGGCGCTGTCGTCGATCCACGCACTCTCTGCGATCTGAGGATAACTCTTTTTGAAGGGACGAATTCCGCTCATAGGGACTCTCTTGTCTGCTGGAAAGATTCAGGAAGCACAGCTTGTTTTCACATGCTGTGAGGTTATCATTATCCCCGTTTCACATCATGCTAGAATGCATTTTTTATTTCTACCCAACCGATCCGGAACCGCCTGTGAGTGAATTGAAAAACGACCGATTTTTACGCGCCTTGATGCGTGAGCCTGTGGATATGACGCCTGTATGGATGATGCGTCAGGCTGGACGCTATCTTCCAGAGTACCGAGCTACGCGAGAAAAAGCCGGTAGTTTCCTTGACTTATGCAAGAATCCTGATCTGGCTTGTGAAGTCACATTGCAGCCATTGAAGCGCTTTCCGCTGGATGCAGCAATTCTCTTCTCCGATATTCTGACGATTCCTGACGCTATGGGACTGGGTCTCTACTTCGGTGAAGGTGAAGGGCCAAAATTCGAGCGTCCGGTACGCAGCAAAGCCGATGTGGACGCCATCGGTGTTCCAGATCCGGAAGGGGAGCTTGCTTATGTGATGAACGCGGTGCGGGTGATCCGCCGTGAACTGCATGGCGAAGTGCCGCTGATTGGTTTCTCTGGCAGTCCATGGACGCTGGCGACCTATATGGTCGAAGGCGGCAGCACCAAAAATTTTGCACTCTCCAAGGGCATGATGTTCGACCAGCCTGCGCTCATGCATGCGCTGCTGGAGAAACTGGCGGACTCCGTCACCAGCTATCTGAATGCGCAGATTGCAGCTGGCGCACAGGCGGTGATGATTTTCGATACCTGGGGCGGGGTGCTGACGCCGCGTGACTACCGCGACTTTTCCCTGAACTACATGAGCCGCATCATCGACGGTCTGACACGTGAAAACGATGGCCGCAAAGTGCCTGTCATCCTTTTCAGCAAAGGTGGGGCCTTGTGGCTGGAGCAGATGGCTGACAGCGGCGCCGATGCCCTGGGGCTGGACTGGACCATTGATATCGGTGATGCGCGCAAGCGTGTCGGTCACAAGGTGGCGCTGCAGGGGAACATGGATCCCTGCATCCTCTACTCAAGCCCTGAACGTATTCGCCAGGAGGTTGCCGGCATCCTCGACAGCTTTGGCGAAGGTCCCGGACATGTTTTCAATCTCGGACACGGGATCCATCCCGAGATCCCGCCGGAACATGCAGCAGCTTTCATCGAAGCCGTACACGATCTCAGCCGCAGATAAAAAACCTAACCACGAAAATCACGAAAATGAGCGTTCGTGTTTTTCGTGACTTTCGTGGTTATAAAAAAGATTTTTCAACTCCGTGAAATAGCCCGCTGCTGTATCTCATTGATCTCCCTGATTCCCTTGTGCGCCAGCTTCAACATGGCGCTCATCTCCTCATCTGAGAAGGGAGCCGCCTCTGCCGTTCCCTGAATCTCGATGAAGTGGCCCTCGGCATTCATGACGATATTCATGTCTGTGTCGGCACTGGAGTCTTCTGCATAATCAAGATCAAGGATGGGCACACCCTGATAGATGCCGACAGAGATCGAGGCGACAGGTGATACCAGCGGAGACTTCTCCAGCGCACCCGCATCGAGCAATCCCTGAATGGCGTCGCTGAGTGCAACCCATGCGCCTGAAATGGAGGAGGTCCTGGTGCCGCCGTCGGCCTGGATGACATCACAATCGAGGGTGATAATACGCTCTCCAAGCGTTTCGAGATCGATGGCAGCGCGCAGAGAGCGCCCGATCAACCGCTGGATCTCCATGGTGCGCCCTCCCTGTTTGCCGCTCGCAGCCTCGCGGCGCATGCGCTCAGTGGTGGAGCGGGGCAGCATGCCGTATTCGGCAGTCACCCAGCCGCGGCCCTGTCCCTTCAGCCAGGGTGGCACACGCTCTCCGACACTGGCGGTGCACAATACCTTGGTGTCGCCGCACTCGATCAGCACCGAGCCCTCTGCGTGTTTGGTGTAGTTGCGGGTGATGGTGATGGGGCGCAGTTCATCGGCCTGGCGGTTGCTGGGTCTGTTCAAGATCTTCTCCGTCTAGTGTTGAATCAGGTTATTATACGCACATCAATGGATCGCTTCAGGATCGGAAAATGACAGCAAGCATGACCTCCTTTGCACGCCTCGACAGGCAACTCGAAAGCGGTGTGCTTGTATGGGAGATGCGCTCGGTGAATCATCGTTACCTGGAACTCTTTGTGCGTATGCCTGAGGAGTTCCGGGTGCTTGAACCCAAAGTTCGTGAGCTCGCAGGCAAGTGGTTGAAACGCGGCAAGGTCGAGTTGAATCTGCGCTATGCGCCTGCTGCAACCAATGCTGCGACGCTGAGTGTCAATCTTCCGATGGTCGAGATGCTGCACAAGGCGCTGCGCGAAGTGACCATCCATGCTCCGGATGTCAAATCACCAACATCGCTCGATGTGCTGAGTTGGCCCGGAGTGGCGTTCTCTGAATCACAGGATATGAAGCCGCTGCAGGATGTGACCATGGAGTTGCTGCAAGAGTCGCTCAAACAGATGCGCGAGAGCCGTGAACGTGAAGGTGAGAAACTGGAGGCGATGATCCAGGAGCGCGTTGCCGCCTGCCATCAGCAGGTGGAGCTGGCCAGGGAGCGCATTCCGGTGGTGGTTGCCGCATTTCGACAGCGTCTGGAAGATAAGCTCGCCGAGATGAAAGCCGAGCTGGAGCCGGAACGTCTGGAGCAGGAGATGGCGCTGCTTGCCCAGCGGCTGGATGTCGATGAGGAGATGGACCGGCTCAGGGCGCATCTGCAAGAGGTGGAGCATGTACTTGAACGCAGAGAACCGATTGGCCGGCGCCTCGATTTCCTGATGCAGGAACTCAACCGTGAGGCCAATACACTGGCGTCCAAATCAGCCGATCAGCAGATGACAGCCATTGGCGTCGAACTCAAAGTTTTGATCGAGCAGATGCGTGAACAGGTGCAAAATATCGAGTAGTGGTGAGGTTCTTACAAAACCCGTGCAGGGAGACATGGTTGGAAATTTGTAGGGGGGATAAGGCGTCTTTTTGCCGCATCCACCAATGTGGTTGGTAAATGCCCCTGCATAACTGACACTTCCGCCATCCCTGGCGGTCGCAAAAATTATGGTGTATGCGCTGCCGTTTATCCACCCTGTATGGCATTGTGGAGTGGAAACGAAACTATGAGTATGACAGAAGATTACCTCGATGTGCGTGATCGAAGACGCAAAGCTATTGATGAAGCGCTTGCACAAGCAGATAAATGTGTTTTTATCTCTCAAGAGTTAGTAGAAACATGGGGGGATTCCCTGGGGACCGACAACGAGCTCCCGCC
>JADWMH010000091.1:4154-8102 GCA_015767355.1 Gammaproteobacteria bacterium | reverse complement strand
GGCATCGTCGATCTGAAGATTCCAGCCGGATCCGCATCAGGCCGCAAGATGCGTCTCAAGGGACGCGGAATTCCCGGAAAAAAGCCCGGAGACATCTATGTTCTGCTGAGGATTGCGTTGCCTGCGGCTGACAGCGACAAGGCAAAGGCGCTCTATGAAAAAATGCAGCAGGAGCTGTCATTCAATCCACGCGCCGCACTGGGGGTATAAGTATGCATACTAATAATGACATCCTGAGAGGTGAGATCCTCGATGAAGAGGTGATGCTGACCCTGGGCGAGTTGAGCCGCGCATGCACCATTCATGCCGACTGGATTATCGATCTTGTCGATGAAGGCATCATCGAGCCACGCGGCAGAGAAGTTTCCGAATGGCGCTTCCCCGGCATCTGTCTCTACCGGGTGCGTTCGGTGATGCGCCTGCAGCGCGATCTTGGTGTGAATCTCGCGGGAGCAGCTGTAGCGCTGGATTTAATGGATCAAATTGAGCAGCTGCGCACTCATCTACGCGTGCTGGATCATGACTGGTAGGGGTTTTTATCTCGTTACTGTCAATTCCGGTGGGGACGAGGCAACCGCATCTGCCACGTTGCATGCCTACGCCGGTTGCTGTTGAGAGGGCAGACCAAACGAGATCAGCCAGGTGATCAGTAGAAAGGCGCATGACCACCACAGGCAGCTCGTAATCCCTGATGTTTGATAGACCCATCCCGAGAGCACGGTTCCTGTCAGCCTGTCGCCTGCCGTGTTGCAGAAGTTTTGGTGATGATGCTTGCACGATGCCGTAGCCGATGATCCACAGGGCGATGAAGCTGCCAATCTCGGTTGAACTCCACCCCAGTGTGGAGAGAAAAACGGGCAGGGCGACGACAAACCAGATGTCGCGGGCGCCGAACAGAAAAAAACGCGCGGCGGAGAGCCAGTTGACTGCCGGGGACTTGGAGAGGATGGTGCTGAATTTCGGCTTGGCGGCGGTTTTTCCTATTTCACCGGGAAGCAATATCCAGGTGATGACCAGCACGGCAAGCAGTGTGCCGGCCAAAATCATCAGAGCGCCGCTGAAACCGGCAACCGAGAGCAGTAATGCGCCGATGAAGAACCCGGCCCCTTTAAGTGTGTTCTTGGAGCCAGTCAGCACGGTAACCCACTTGAAGAGGGTGTTCTTTGCGTCCTTAGGCAGCGTCAGTTTGACGCTCGCCTTGGCGCTCATCTTGTTGAGATCCTTGGCGATGCCGGAGAGCGCCTGCGCCGCCATGACATAGGGAATGGAGAGCCAGGATGGATCGACCGGCAGCATCCCGAGCGCAACTACTTGAAGCGCCATACCGATATGCATGGTTGCATTCAGGCCGATGCGTGCTCCCAGCCAGCCGCCTACCAGGTTGGTGACAATGCCGAAGAATTCATAGAAGAGAAACAGCGAGGCGATGGCCAGCGGCGTATAACCCAGCTGGTGAAAATAGAGCACCACCAGCAATATGACTTTTCGCATCCCCATGCAGAAACGTGGGGGCGAGAAAAGCAAACCTCTTTTACCACGAAAATCACGAAAATAGACAAAACGAATGTTCATGGTTTGGATTTTGCATTCCCACGCAGGAGCGTAGGAACGAGAAACCTCTGCTTCCTGCTCGGAGTTAATGGGATGTTACAAAAAATGAAGATTTATCCGTAATTTGCTAGTATCTTGCATTCACCGGATAATCATCGTTTAATACACTACCTAAATATATATCCCAAATATATATCCCATCAACAGGTTTTGCATTCCGGATGCAGAATCAAGAATTTTACTGTCACAGGGAGAATCCATGACAGATCAAATCAATGACCCAGATCCTCAGGAAACTCGGGAGTGGCTTGATGCCCTCGATGGCGTAATCGAGAACGAGGGCAGCAAACGTGCGCATCAACTGCTGGAAAAACTGATCGACAAAACCCGTCGTTCAGGCGCTTATTTGCCGTTCAGTGCGAATACCGCCTATATTAATACCATTCCTCCCCACAAGCAGGAGCCGTTTCCCGGAGAACGCGCCATGGAGCGGCGCGTACGGGCGCTGATTCGCTGGAATGCGATGGCGATGGTGGTGCAGGCAAACCGCATCTCGACAGAGTTGGGTGGGCACATCTCCAGCTTTGCCTCCAGCGCCACGCTGTTTGATGTCGGACTGAATCATTTTTTTCATGCTGCCAGCGATGATCATGGCGGCGACCTGGTCTTTTTCCAGGGTCACTCTGCGCCAGGCATCTACTCTCGTGCCTATCTCGAAGGGCGTCTTGATGCAAAAGAGCTCTATAAATTCCGCCAGGAGGTTGACGGCGGCGGACTCTCCTCCTATCCCCATCCCTGGTTAATGCCGGAGTTCTGGCAGTTTCCGACGGTCTCGATGGGGCTGGGGCCGATCATGGCGATTTATCAGGCGCGTTTTATGCGCTACCTGCATGACCGCGACATCGTCAAAACCGACAACCGCACCGTGTGGGCTTTCCTCGGCGATGGAGAGATGGATGAACCCGAGTCGCTGGGCGCCATTTCGCTTGCCGGCCGTGAGAAGCTGGATAACCTTGTATTCGTCGTCAACTGTAATTTACAAAGACTGGACGGGCCGGTGCGCGGCAACGGCAAGATCATCCAGGAGCTTGAGGCGGTATTCCGTGGCGCAGGCTGGAATGTCATAAAAGTCGTGTGGGGAAGCTATTGGGATCCACTGCTGGCGCGTGACAAGGATGGCTTGCTGCTGAAGCGTATGGAGGAGGTCGTCGATGGAGATTACCAGGCCTACAAGCGGCGCGGCGGCGCCTATACCCGTGAACACTTCTTCGGCGCATATCCAGAACTGCTGGAGATGGTCTCCAATATGTCGGATGAAGATATCTGGCGGCTCAACCGTGGCGGCCACGACCCGTTGAAAGTTTATGCGGCCTATGCTGCGGCAATGGATCACAAGGGGCAGCCAACGGTGATCCTGGCAAAGACCGTCAAGGGCTACGGCATGGGAAATGCCGGTGAAGGCCAGAATACAGCGCACTCGCAGAAGAAGATGGGAGAGGAGGCGCTGCGCTCGTTTCGTGATCGCTTCAATATTCCGATCCCCGATGAGGAGATTGCATCGGCTCCATTCTACAAACCAGCTGATGACAGCAACGAGATCAAATACCTGAAGGAGCGTCGCGCTGCCCTGGGCGGGCCGTTTCCAGTGCGTCGAACAGAGGTTGAAGCACTGGAGATACCACCGCTGGAGAGTTTCAAGTCACTGCTGGAGGATAGCGGTGAGCGCGAGATGTCCACCACCATGATATTCGTGCGCTTTCTCAGCATGCTGATTCGCGACAAAAATGTCGGCAAACATGTTGTGCCGCTGGTGCCTGATGAGGCGCGCACCTTTGGCATGGAAGGAATGTTCCGCCAACTGGGTATCTACTCATCATCCGGCCAGGTCTATGAGCCGGAAGACTCTGATCAGCTGATGTATTATCGCGAGGACCAGAAGGGACAGATACTGCAGGAGGGGATCAACGAAGCGGGAGCCATCTCCGAGTGGATTGCTGCGGCGACCGCCTACAGCAATCATGGCGTCAGCATGATTCCCTTCTATATCTACTACTCCATGTTCGGTTTTCAGCGTGTTGGTGACCTCGCCTGGGCCGCCGGTGATATGCAGGCGCGCGGCTTCCTCATGGGAGCCACGGCCGGGCGCACCACCCTGGCCGGCGAGGGACTGCAGCACCAGGACGGCCACAGCCTGCTGCAGGCCGCCACCATTCCCAACTGTGTCTCCTATGATCCGACCTTTGCCTATGAGTTGGTTGTGATTCTGCATGACGGCATGCGGCGGATGTATGTAGAGAAGGAGAATATCTACTACTACATCACGCTGATGAACGAAAACTACCAACACCCTGAATTGCCGAAGGGATCGCAGGAGGGCATTCTCAAGGGGATTTACAG
>JADWMH010000091.1:0-4144 GCA_015767355.1 Gammaproteobacteria bacterium | reverse complement strand
AGATTCTCAAAAGGCGGTCGCAGGAAAACCCGTGTACAGCTGCTGGGTTCCGGAACCATTCTGCGGGAAGTGATAGCCGCAGCCGAGTTGCTGGAGAGTGATTTCAACATTTCGGCTGATATCTGGAGTGTCACCAGCTTTAACGAACTGCGCCGTGACGGCATTGATGTGGAACGCTGGAACATGCTGCACCCGGAGAAAAAAGCCCGGATCCCCTACATCAGCAGCCAGCTGGCCGACAGCGCAGGCCCTGTCATTGCCGCGACTGACTACATGCGCGCCTATGCGGATCAGGTCAGACCTTACCTGTCGCAGCATTATGTGGTACTGGGCACTGATGGTTACGGCCGCTCCGATATGCGTGAGCCGCTGCGCCGTTTCTTTGAAGTCAATCGCTACTATGTCGCCGTGGCCGCACTGAAGGCGTTGGCGGATGAGGGGAAGATCGACGCCAGGGTGGTCAGCAAGGCGATCAAGCAATATAAAATCGATCCGGAAAAACCCAATCCGGTCACTGTGTGATAGGCAGGGAGAACTCATAGAATGGCAACAGATGTCGTAGTTCCGGATATTGGTGATTTTGCCGATGTTGAAGTGATCGAGGTGTTGATCAGTCCCGGTGATCAGGTAGAAGCAGAAGAGTCAATCCTGACGCTCGAGAGTGACAAGGCCACCATGGAGATTCCATCTCCTTTCAGCGGCGCCGTTACAGAGGTGAAGGTTGCAGTGGGTGATCGCATCAATGTCGGTGACCTGGTTGCGCTGATGGATGTGGCTGACACCGATGAGCAGCAACCTGCAGCAGTAGAGGCGACTAAAGTGGAGCCGGCTGCTGCGCCTGCGCCGGTTGAACCCGCGTCCGCAGCAAAAACCACTCCTGCCGCAGGGCGTTTGCCCGGTGAAAAAGAGCAAAAGCCCGCTCCGGCGCCGGCTGAAGCACCGAAACGCATCACCAGCGGCAAGGCGCATGCCAGTCCCGCTGTACGGCTATTTGCTCGCAAGCTTGGCGTGGAGATCACGACTGTCGAAGGCAGCGGCCCCAAGGGGCGCGTAACCAAGGCGGATGTGCAGAACCATGTGAAGCAGGTCGTTGCCTCCCACGACCAGACTGCCGCTACGTCTGGATCAGCAATCCCCGCAATTCCGGAAATCGATTTCTCAAAATTCGGCAAAACCGAAACAGTCGAGCTGGGACGCATCAAAAAACTCAGCGGCACGCACCTGAAGCGCGCATGGCTGAATATACCCCATGTGACCCAGTTCGATGAAGCCGACATCACCGAGATGGAGGCCTTCCGCAAGGAGAACAAGCCTGAAGCGGAGAAGATGGGCATCAGGATGACCTTTATGCCGTTTTTGATGCGCGCCTGCGCCAAAGCGCTCAAGGAGATGCCTGAGTTCAACAGCTCCCTGACAGCTGATGCGGAACATCTGGTGATGAAGAATTACGTCAATATCGGCATTGCGGTGGACACCCCCAATGGTCTGATGGTGCCGGTGATTCGCGATGTGGATAAGAAGGGCATCTACGATCTGGCTGCAGAACTGATGGAGCTTTCGGGGCGGGCCCGTGAGGGACAGCTCAGTGCCGAGGATATGCAGGGCGGCTGTTTCAGCATATCCAGCCTTGGCGGCATTGGCGGCGTCCAGTTCACACCGATCGTCAATGCGCCGGAAGTTGCCATTCTCGGCGTCTCGCGCGCGACCATGAAACCGGTGTGGAATGGAGAGGATTTTGAGCCGCGTCTGATCATGCCGTTCTCGCTCTCCTATGATCACCGCGTCATCGACGGCGCCCAGGGTGTTCGTTTTACAAGCTACATCAATAAACTGCTGAGCGATATTCGCCGTTTGTTGTTGTAGGATGCTGTCATTACGAGCACAGCGAAGTAATCTCAAGCAGATTGCCGCGTCGCTACGCTCCTCGCAATGACAGATACGCAGGGTGTCAATATACGGAGTGCATTGCACCAATCATGGCGGGATGCGCTCCGCTTATGCTGCCCTACTAATCGAGCGAGACCAGATCTCAGACTGACGAGGCATGAAAGAGATTATTTTCTCTCGCAAAGGCGCAAAGATCGCCAAGAAAAAAACCTTTGCGGTCTTGGCGTCTTGGCGAGAGTCATTTTTAATATTTGATTCAATTGTAAAGATGTTGGCAACTCAAGGTTTCTTGTACAAATACTTGTCCAATTAAATATAACCGAGGACTCATCATGAGCAACACCATTGAAGTGACACTGCCGGACGTTGGTGATTTTGACCAGGTTGAAATTATCGAAATACTGGTTGCTGTCGGTGACCAGGTTGAAGCGGAAGATTCACTGCTGACGCTGGAGAGTGACAAGGCGAGCATGGAGATTCCGTCACCGCATGGCGGCAGAGTCACACGGATCAATGTGGCTGTTGGGGAGAAGATCTCAAAAGGTGATCCGGTTCTGACTTTGGAACAGACGTCAGATGCCACGCAGCCAGAGATAGAGACTCAAGCAGAAGAGAAATCTGAAGCAGTACCTGATGATACTGCAGCGCCTTCTGCCACATCCGATGCCGATATTCACGCAGAAGTGCTGGTCATCGGCGCAGGCCCCGGAGGTTATACCGCAGCTTTCCGCGCAGCGGATCTCGGCAGGAAAACGGTGCTGATCGAAAAATATGCCGATCTTGGAGGCGTCTGTCTGAATGTCGGCTGCATCCCCTCCAAGGCGCTGCTGCATACTGCGGATGTCATCAACGAGGCTGCCGAACTGACTGCAATGGGGGTGGATTTCGGCAAGCCGAAAATTGATCTCGACAAGCTGCGTGCAGGCAAACAGCGGGTTGTCAAAAAACTGACCGGCGGGCTGGCCGGTATGGCCAAACAGCGCAAGGTGACGACTGTGCATGGCGTTGCGCAGTTCATGGATGCGAATAGTGTCAGTGTGGCGACTCAGGAAGGCAGCACGACCATCTCTTTTGATCACTGCATCATCGCGGTCGGCTCGCGGGCCGTGCAGATCCCGCAGTTTCCAAATGACGACCCACGCCTGATCGACTCGACCGGCGCACTGGCGCTCGAAGATGTGCCGAAAAAACTGCTGGTTATCGGCGGCGGCATCATCGGCCTCGAGATGGCGACTGTCTACAGTACTCTGGGCTCAAATATCGATATCGTCGAAATGCAGAATCAGTTGATGCCCGGCGCCGACAAGGATTTGGTGCGACCCCTGCAGAAACGCCTCGCAAAACAGGTAGGCAGTATCATGGTGGAGACCAAAGTGGCAGGCATCAAGACGCAGAAAAATGGTCTGAAAGTCGCCTTTGAAGGCAAACATGCGCCTGATAAGGAGCAGCTCTATGATCGTGTGCTGGTCGCTGTCGGACGTTCACCGAATGGCCACACCATCAATACGGAAGCTGCCGGCGTCAATGTGGATGAACACGGCTTTATCCCTGTCGATCAGCACATGCGCACCAACGTTGCGCATATCTACGCCATCGGCGACGTGGTTGGCAACCCGATGCTGGCGCACAAGGCGACGCACGAAGCCAAGGTGGCTGCCGAAGTGATTGCCGGACTGCCCAGCCTGTTCGACCCCATGAGCATCCCCTCGGTCGCCTACACAGATCCTGAAGTGGCATGGATGGGGATGACCGAGATCGAAGCCAAACAGCAGGGCGTCGAGTACGAAAAGGGCCTCTTTCCCTGGGCCGCCAGCGGACGCGCCCTGGGCATCGGGCGTGATGAAGGCCTCACCAAGCTGCTGTTCGATGCCGACAGCAAGCGCATTATCGGTGCAGGCATCGTCGGTCCGAATGCCGGTGAGCTTATTGGCGAGGCGATGCTGGCGCTGGAGATGGGGGCAGACATGGAGGACATCGGCCTCACCATTCATCCTCACCCGACCCTGGTAGAAACCATCTGTCTTGCTGCAGAGATGGCGGAAGGGACCATCACAGATTTAATGCCTCCGAGAAAGAGAGGCTGAGTGTAAAAAAGTAATCACTATTAATCCTTGAGTGGCTAACATCTTTACAAATGAGTCAAATTCTAAAAATGTCTCTCGCAAAGCCGCAAAGCTTCCGCGTCCTGCTTACGCCCCTGACCTACATCCATGTAGGCCAAGAACGCCAAGAAAAACCTTTGCGGTCTTTGCGTCTT
>JADWMH010000090.1 GCA_015767355.1 Gammaproteobacteria bacterium | reverse complement strand
TCGTACCTCAGCAGCATCCTATGGGACGGTATACTCAATTGGGCAAACAGTTATTTGGCCTGGAAAACCTCTGTTTCAGGATGAAAGCAAAACCATGCGAACCAGAAGGCCTGCATAACGGGAACTTCATTGTTATCACCATCCATAATCCTTCCGGATTGATGTTCCTGGTCCCACTCAATGGTAAATGACTGCTCATTCACTACGTCAACAAACTGCGATTGTCCATGTTTGTTCAACTCCACGAATGGATAGGCCTTGTAGACTCCCGATGCATTCAACCCCAGTACCCGCTCTTTGGGATGGTAGGTTTTCGGCGCCTGGTGATTCACCTGAAAATAGAGTTTGCGCGACTGCTCATAACCTGCGTATGGATTGGTATTGTAGCTGCGTAAATAGCCGGTCTTTGTTGACAGCACCAGCGTACGCGGATATTTTTCCAGCCAGTCACTCCATGTTGTATGCGCCAGCACCAGCTGTTCAAGCACGGTACCCGCAAGTTTCCCGCTGACGGCTGTGGCGGCAATCTGCGACCAGAGGGATTCTGTTTGCCGATCATAGAAGAGCACATCGCTATTGTAGAGCAGCCCGGAAACGCCAAATTTGAGCTTCTGCCCGCGGATGTTTGACCAGAAAGCAACACCTGTGCCGCACAATGGGCAATAAGTCACTACAAATGCGTTGCCTCGAATCCTGTCATTGACAATCTCATGCCAGTTGAGAATTTTAACGGGATAAGCTTTCGCCACACCATCGATCACCAGGCCCAGCACTCTATCTTCTGGAGAGAGGAAATCGGCATGTTTTGCAGCAACAAATTTCGGCTTGTCGATAGCGGGAATGCCATCTTTTTTGGGGCCTCCGGAGAGGATTTCATCTACATCTATCAGGGCATTCGAAACATTGAAACCGTTTTTTCGCTCCACGGCCGATGCCGCAGATGAAAAGAGCAGTAGTGTAGATATCATCACACTGACATACAACAGATAATGACGCCTGGAACCCGCTCGACATGCGGAATGACAATGAAACATGGTAGATGGCCTGAAATTGATTGCTGTTATTCTATAGAGATCGTGAACAGCTGGAAAATCTTACACTCGGTCCTGTAGAAAATTGCTCCGTTACAGGATGGTGATCAGCTTGTTGCATAACCTTGAAGCCGTTTGCGCAGATTAGCGGGGGTCTCCGAGGAGTGGTTCGTGACAGCATTGACGAACACATGGGTGGTTCGTGCAACCGCCAGTTGCTCTCCATCCTGACCAACAAAGGTGTAAATCACACGAATGGAAGATCGACCGAGACGCTCTATCTGCAGCCGGATGACGATTTGATCACCATGACGCATCGGCTGCGTGTAATCAGCCTCTGTGTGGACAATAGGAATACGCCATTGTCCAGTTTCTATCAGCTGCGACAGATCGACGTCCAGGTTGCGCATGAAGGCTTCCCATGCGTCATGGGCATGGAAAAAGAGATTGGCAAAAAAGAGCACCCCCGCATGATCAACATGGTGCATCGGTACACGGAAGCGGTAATCGTATGTTTTCATGTTGTTTTCCATTTGCACTGCAAGTCCTCCAAACCATTAAGCTTTGAGGAAATCCCAGGGGGGATAAGCGATAGCGCATCCACCATGTATTGTGGCACATTGGTGGATGCGGCAAAAAGACTCCTTATCCCCCCTACGGTTGCTGTATAAGCGCATGAGAATTCCGAGGCAACAGTATTCCCCCCCCTTCAATTTCCGGCGGCTTGCCAATGTTTTCAGAGAACCATGATGATGTTGCTAGACCATGAGCGAATCGCTGCCTGGTATCAACCGAAGCCGCCAGATGAACACAGGCCCATACACCGACAGCGCTCTCCAGTGTCGTAGTTACAACGCTGTCAACACCAGCTGCCGCAGCTTTTTCATGAAGATCCATACAGCGTCGCAAGCCACCAAGCATGGTCGGTTTGAGAATCACCCGGCTGATGCAGCCACTCACCAGCAGTGCCTCAATTTCAGTGGTCAGCAGAGACTCATCTGCGGCCAGCGGAATGCTGGTGCGTTCAGCCAGACTTTGCCATGCCCTAATATCCGGCTCTCGCAGAGGCTCCTCTACGGATTCAATCGGCAGCTTTTCACTTTCCTGAAAAAAATACAATGCATCACCCATTGTCCATGCCTGGTTGGCATCGATACGCAGCCTGGCGCCCTCAGGAAGTTGTACGGCGAGTTGATGCAGTCTGCTGATTTCCTCCTCTACCCCTGCAACGCCTGCCTTGAGTTTAAGAACCTTCATTCCGCCATCCACTGCCTGCATAATCTGGATATCAGAGAGCTGTGTGATGGCGCCGACGGCGGCATTGACCTCTACCATGGAGGCAGCCAGCGGATTAAGCAAGCGTGATAACGGCAGCGATTGCTGTTGTGACAACAGGTCGAGCAGGGCCGTTTCAAAAGCGAACCTGGCAGCTGATGACATCTCTTCGATGCTCTGCAACTGCCCTAATGCCTGTTGAGGATCGAGGCCGCTCAGGCGTCGCTGAAGCCGCTGCAAATCGCTCTCTGCTGCAGAGACCTTCTCTAACCCCATCCAGGGGAGAGGCGCACAATCGCCCCACCCTGTCATACCCTCTGCCGTGCAAATTTCCACCAGCCATCCATTGCGGGAATGCAGCACTCCCCGCGCCGTATGCCAGGGGTCTGAGAATGGAATGGAATATGGAAGCAGCTGGATTTTCACAGCAAAAACGCTACAGCAACCAGCACTCCAAACAGCAGTTGCAGTTGTGCTGTCTGCACAAGTACTGAATTCATCTCAACCCCGTGCGGTTGACGGAAAAAACGCAGGATCAGGACAACAGCCCATGGCAATAGCAGCAAGGGCAGCCAGCGAAACCGGTCTCCGCTCATCACAAGCGGCAGCAAAAAGGGCAGCATCAACAGCACCAGGTATTCGATAGACGAGAATCCTGTACCAAAACGCACAGCCAGCGTGCGTCTTCCGGCATGCCGGTCTGCATCGATGTCACGAGTGTTATTGACCACCAGCACCGCAGCAGCAAGCATCCCCAGTGCGCTGCCGATTACAAATGCAATCCAGTGGAGTTCAAGTGTCTGCAGATAATAGCTCCCCATGACTGCAGCCACACCAAAAAAGAGGTAGACAAAGAGTTCACTGAAACTTGTATAGGAGAGCGGCAAGGGCCCTCCCGAGTATGCAGCCCCGGAGACAAGTGCAGCAATTCCCAGCAGCAGAATCGGCCAGCCACCAACGCTGACAAGGTAGATACCGGCTGCAAAAGCCGTGACAAATGCGAGCAGGGATCCTCTCTTGACCACACTTGCTGAAAGCCATCCCTGCGCTGTTGCACGCGCCGGTCCCAAACGCTGCTGCGTATCTGCGCCGCGTTCAAAATCGGAAGCATCGTTGTGTAGATTGGTTCCAATCTGAATCATCACTGCCGCCAGCAGGGTCATTGCAAAAACAAGCCAGTCAATCACCGCATGCAGTTGCCATGCCAGGGCTGTAGCGACGACGACCGGAATAACGGCCATGCTCAATGTTTTGGGGCGTATTGCCGACAACCAGGCCGTTGCTCTGCTCATTGTCCGGACAACTTCGCGGTCAGAAGACCGCTCCTACAGCTGATACCCCTCACGCGGGCGTAGGAGCGGTCGTCTGACCGCGATGATGCAGACTGTGAAATCAAAAAACTGACTGCGATCAATATGTTCATGGACGGCGGGGAAATTGACTGAAGTCGGGAGTGCGCTTTTCGACAAAGGCATCACGTCCCTCCTGCGCCTCCGCTGTCATATAGAAAAGTGCAGTGGCGTTGCCGGCCAACTCCTGAATCCCTGCAGCGCCATCGGTATCGGCATTAAAGGCCGCCTTTAGGACACGCAGAGCAGTGGGAGAGTGCTGCAATATCTGACGGCACCAGCTCAATGTCTCCAGTTCCAGATCTTCAAGCGCTACGACAGTGTTCACCAGTCCCATTTGCAGCGCCGCTTGTGCATCATACTGGCGGCACAGGAACCAAATCTCCTTGGCTTTTTTCTGACCCACGGTGCGCGCCAGTATCGATGAGCCGAGTCCGGCATCAAAACTGCCCACTTTGGGGCCTGTTTGTCCAAATATGGCATTCTCTGCTGCAATCGTCAGATCACACACAAGATGCAAAACGTGTCCACCGCCAACGGCGTAGCCGGCAACCATGGCGATGACGGGCTTCGGCAGACTCCTGATCTGGCGTTGCAATTCCAGCACATTCAGGTGCTGCACGCCCTGCGCATCTTTATACCCACCCTGTTCACCGCGTACTTTCTGATCTCCACCTGAACAGAATGCCTTATCTCCTGCTCCGGTAAGAATAATCACACCAATCTTTTCAGCCATGTGAGCATGATGGAATGCTTCGATCAGTTCATTCACGGTTTCCGGACGAAAGGCATTACGCACCTCTGGCCGGTTGATGGTGATCTTTGCGACACCTTCGGCATGTTCATAACGTATATCTGAAAAATCGAGACGTGGAACAGCTTTCCAACTCATAAGGAACCTCTGGATAAGTCCATGTGGTGGGGTTGCGGAGCAATCAATCAAATGCGGAGTATACCCAAGATCAGCGACTCAATAATTCTCATTTATGAAAAATACCGGAGGAAAAGATGCAGAAACAAGAGAGAAAATTGACAGGGTCAACAGTTTGGCGCGGATTGTTAACGGATATCTACCGCAACAGGGTTAGACTCTACCTGTTTTTTAATTTTGAACAAGAGATAGCAAAATGCGTATCCTAGGAAACAGATAATCATGGGCATACTGATAGAGCAAACAGAAAATGAACTGCGTGCAGAAATCGATTTTTGGACAAATTTTGTCTTCAGGTGGCGCGAGAGCAGAGATGAACCGGTACATCCGCGTGCATTTGAAGCGCTGGATCGTGCAGAGTCCAGACTGGAGTATCTATTGACTGATCAAAATCGGGAGGCTGAAAGCAGAGGATATTCCCCGATATTACATTAGCAACCTCGTCTCTGCGGCAAGCACGGCAATAGCGAGACAATTACTTCTCTTTGCCAATGTACAGAGAAAACGAATTATGGCACGATATGCGGCGCTTTCTATCCATTCATTATAAAGGAAACGATGACTCGCCTCATACATCTGCCTCTCATCGCAGTGCTCACTCTGTGGGCGCTGCCTGCTGCAGCCGCACCACACTATGTCAATCCCGAGCCATTGAGCAGGATCCTGGCTGGCTCCGCTGTTGCTGAAATCAAAAAGGATTCACGCATACAACTGCCTGTGAATTCACGGTGTGGCGATATTGCCACAATTCTCGCCAATGGAGGTCAGGCGCAGACCCAACCCGGAAGCATCTTCAGCAAAGCTAAACTGGATTATCAGCTTGTGCGTGAGGAGAGCTTCTCTGCCCAGCTAAAGAACTACCAATCAGGAAAATCCCCCTATCTGCGCGGAACAGTCGGCATGATCAACATGGCGACCGAGGCGCTGTCACAGGATCCCCGCACCAAACCGGTGATCATCTATCAGATGAGCTGGTCGACTGGAGGTGACGCCCTGGTCGTCAAACCAGGCATCAGCTCGGCGAAGAGCCTCAAGGGCAAGACCATCGCATTGCAGGCCTATGGTCCGCATGTCGATTACATGGCCAGCATTCTCGGAGATGCCGGTTTGACAGTCAAGGACGTTTCGCTGCGCTGGCTACCGGATCTGACAGGCACGGAAAGCTCGCCAATGGCGGCATTTCAGCAGGATGGTGTCGATGCGGCGTTCGTTATCGCCCGTGATGCGGCAGTGCTGACATCCGGCGTTGCTGCCGACGCCGGAGATTCTGTACGCGGCGCACGGGTTTTACTCTCCACACGCACTGCCAGCCGCATTATTACCGATGTCTATGCAGTGCGCAGCGACTATCTGCAAACGCATCGTAAAGAGGTCCGGCAGTTTGTGCACGCTCTATTAAAAGCTGGTGAAGCGTTGCAAACGCTGGTTGCCGACAAACAACCACGCCACAGCGACTATCATCAGTTGATGTCAGCTGCAGCACTGCTGCTGCTCGAGAGTGAAACAGCAGCCGATGTTGAAGGCCTCTATGCTGACTGTGAACTTACCGGCTGGCAGGGCAATGTCAATTTTTTCGAAAGCCCGACTTTCCTTCGCTCCCTGGCGCACCTGACCTATGAGATACAACCAGCCTTCATCTCGCTGGGACTCATTGAAAGTCAGACCCCCCTGCTAAGCGCCGGCTGGGATTATTCACAACTGCATGACGGCCTGAGCCTGATCGGCTCAACATTCAGGCCGCGATTCAATCGACAGGAGGTTGCGACGGTTATCGCGCAAAAGCAGCGGCAGGGTACCCTGAACGAGAGTGAGTTGTTCTCTTTTGAGATCTTGTTTGAACCGAACCAGAACGATTTCCCGGAAAACACCTACCAGGATGCCTTCAAAAAGGCGCTTCAATATGCCTCAACCTATGGAGGCGCCCTGATCACCATCGAGGGGCATAGCGACCCGTTGGGATATCTGCGGAAGAGGAAGAGTGGCGAGAGTCCAATGGTTCTCGGGCGCATCAAACAATCCGCCAAAAACCTCAGCCTGTCACGCTCGGTTGCAGTACGGGACAGCCTCATCAGCTACGCGCTGAGCCACGGCGTCACACTGAATCAGAGCCAGTTTGCAGTTGTCGGCCAGGGAATCGCCAAACCTAAAACCGGGATTTGCGGCAATGAACCCTGTGCTCCAAAAACCGAAGAAGAGTGGAGCGACAACATGCGCGTTGAATTCCGCATCCTTCAGGTTGAAGCTGAATCATCACTCTCCAACCCACTCTAGAGGAGCAGGAGTCTCATGGCGCGAAATAAAAAAAGATGCATGGCATCCCGCCCTCGCAGAAAGAGCTCTCTTTTACTGCGGCTCGCACTTGTCATTATCATCGTTGCGCTGCTTTGGAACATGTGGGCGGATCCAGACGAGGATGGCGGCTCGGAACCCCCTCCCATGGCTACGTATGCAGAACAGCCGGCACGCAACGACTGGCCCCCGCTCCCAGGCTCCGGCCACAGCTTCTCTGCTCCCGTCGATCTGTTGAAAACCAACTACTATGTGATTCTCGACGGCTCCGCCAGTATGGGAGAGAGTGAATGCAGCGGCGGCAGGAGCAAGATGGCGGATGCTATCGATGCACTCTCGTCATTCGTCGACTCTGTTCCGCAAGGCGCCAACATTGGCGTATCGGTATTTAATGATAACAGGATCATAGAGTTGCTCTCACTGCAGAGTGACACAGGTCTCAACACAACAATGCTCTCACAAATGGTTCCCGGCGGTGCGACGCTGCTGCGATCAGCCATTCACTACGCCTATGCAGAGATGATCAGCCAGGGAGAGCGTCAACTGGGATATGGGGAGTATCATCTGGTGGTCATTTCAGGAGGCATGGCCACCGAGGGAGAGGATCCTGCCGCTATCGTACGCCGGATGTTGTCGGAGTCTCCAGTCAATCTCTACACCATCGGTTTCTGCAGCGGCGCTGATCACAGTCTCGACCAGCCGGGGTTCATCAGCTACCGTGCTGCCGAAAATATCAAGGCGCTGAAGCAGGGGCTCAGCGAAGTGCTTGCTGAAGCGCCCTCCTCCACACTCGATAGTTTTCAGGAACCGGTCAACCAGGAAGCAGTCGATATACAGTGATTTTACCGGAATTCAGCGACTTGATGGAGAGCAGGGAAGCGGGGTTCAACCCGGAATATTTAACGCACTCGTTCTTATGACTGGCGGCTATGCAACACTTTTTTTCAGCGCACTGGGTGCGGCAACAATCCTGCCATTCTCATCAGAAGCTGTATTGATCACCCTGCTGCAAAGCGGAGAGTATGACACCTCCCTGCTGGTCATCTCAGCTTCTGCAGGAAATATATCCGGCTCCGTAATCAACTGGATACTGGGATTCAACCTGCTGAAGTTGAAAAAGAAATCCTGGTTCCCATTTAATGAAAAAAGTATCGAACGCGCCTCACAGCAGTTTCGTCACTACGGAGTGTTGTCACTGCTGCTTGCCTGGGTTCCGCTCATCGGTGATCCATTGACACTGATCGCCGGTTTTT
>JADWMH010000256.1 GCA_015767355.1 Gammaproteobacteria bacterium | reverse complement strand
TTTTCGCCGTCATCCATGAGCAGTTTTCACGCCCGGGTACCTGCGGGGTCGGCTACAACAGCCTGCGCTTTGATGATGAAGTGACCCGTTTCGGCTTCTACCGCAACTACTTCGAGCCCTATGCGCGTGAATGGCAGAATGGCAACAGCCGCTGGGATATTCTGGACCTGGTGCGCATGACGCATGCATTGCGCCCCGGGGGAATCAACTGGTGGGAGCGTGAGCCGGGTATCCCCGGTTTCCGTCTCGATCAGTTGACCATCGCCAACGGTATCTCCCATGAAGATGCGCACGACGCCCTCGCCGATGTGCATGCGACTATCGAGATGGCGCGTCTTATCAGGAAGCATCAACCGCGTCTCTACGACTACTATTTTGAGCTGCGCAACAAACGCAAGGTTGCGCAACTGCTCGATCTCGCGAAGCAGGAGATGGTGCTGCATATTACCGGCATGTATCCCGCCACCCTGGGCTGTATCGCACCGGTGATTCCACTCATTCAACATCCGATCAATAAGAATGCCATCGTGGTCTATGACCTGCGCCACTCTCCGGAACAGCTGCTGAAATTATCCGCCGATGAGATCCAGCGGCTGCTGTATACGCCGAAGGATGAGCTTGCCGAGGGTGAAGAGCGTCCGCCGCTGAAGACCGTGCAGATCAATAAATCTCCGGCGCTGGCGCCGCTCTCGACCCTGAGTGACGAGATGGCCGAACGCTGGATTATCGATCTTGACAGCGCCGCTCAATATCGACAGCAGCTGCTGGACGATCACAATATCGTGGCTACATTGACCGGGGTGTTTCAACAGCGCAAAGAGTTTGAACAGCAGGATGTCGATTCCGCCCTCTATGAAGGCTTTTTGAACAATCGGGATGCAGGGCTGAGCGAGCAGGTGCGGGAGTCATCTCCTCAACAGCTTGCCGGGTGGCAACCGGGATTTACCGACAAGCGTTTGCAGAAGCTCTATTTCCGCTATCGCGCACGCAACTGGCCCGAGAGCCTGACAGACGATGAGCAGCAGAGATGGCGCGAGTTTTGCGATGCTAGAAATCTGCGCGGAGAGGAGGGCGCCTCGCTGACGCTGGAGGCCTATCAGGAGTTAATCGCCAAGCTGCGAACGGATGAGCTGACAGAGGAGAAGCAGCACATATTAAATGAGATGGAACAGTGGCCGGGGGAGATCGGGTTGTAGGATTTACGCTTAAGTTTACCGCTTTGGTCCAATATTAAACGCCATCGAAAGACGTGAATGCCTGCTGTTATTGCGCGCAACTTCATGCGCAAGATCGGGAGGAAACATCAGCATGACTCCCGCTTGCGGGGAGATGTTCAGCACCTGTTCCGGCAGATGCAAAAGGATATCACCGGACCCTTCAGGGACATCCAGGTAGTAGACGCCGGAGATCAACTCATAGCCGTCGTCATGCGTGTGCAGGGTCGTGGAGTGGCCGGGACGCATCTGGTTGAACCAGAAACTGATATCCAGTGGCTGCTCACCGGCAAGAACCTGGTGTGCGCAGTCAAAGATCACCTCGAGCAGAGGTTCTATCTCCGGGAATGCTTCGCGCGATGGATAGATGTTTTCATAGCGGCCATCAAAAAAATGTGTTTTTTTGGTGTCAGGCGCATCTTCCAGGCGTGAAAAACCCTTTTTAATCTCCTCAAAATAACGGGGTTTTGCCGGCAGACGACAGCTGTAGATGCCATCCTGAATCATAATTGGGGTCAGAATCATAATTGGGGGTCTATTCATCGACGCGCATCAGGATTGTCTGAATTACCGTTGCTGAGATACGAAAATCAGATGCATGCAGGGCTGCAAAGACTTCATATGCCGACGTTATCAGGCCACTCATTTTTGCCATACCGATAATTGCAGCTGTACCAACAACCTGTATCTCTTTTTCCTGAGCAAAGGCTCTGCCGGCGCGCTCGTCCATAATGAGTAATACGTCATCGCTATGGCTTAGTGCGATCTGAATACACGCGCTTTCGCCTTCATCAAGATCTATCGTCTCCTCCGGGGCAAAAGACTCAGGCCAGATTTTCAGCCAACCCTCCTCGATTGCCGAACGAATTTCTGACTCTCCACGGGAGACTTTGCCGGATAATACCTCACGACGAACCTCTTGCGGCATCCAGACTTCACCAAATAAGTCGGATAGCCACCTCAGACCACAAACAATGCTTAAACCAATCAACGGACTGGCATCTGCGACTACGATGCGAGCCATTGTTCAAGCGTATCCATATCCTGAGTAACTTCATCTGCATTCTGTTTGATGACGGGAATTCCAAGTCGGGAAATATGCGAAATAAAATCGGCAAGATGCATGTTAGCCAAATGCGCAGAACGCGCCAGAGAGAGTTCCCCATCCTTGAACAGCGCTGTCGCCAATGCAGCACGCACGCCTGGCATGTCCAAAGATTTTGTTTTATTTAGGCCAATCATCAGTGCATCCGGTTGATTGCGATTCATCACCAGCACCATATCCTCATGAGACTGGCGTAAAGCCTCGCTGGGATTGTTTTTTAAACCGCTTACGTTGACTGTTTTCATTCCTATAAACCAAGGGCGGATGATATAGGCATAGTATATAGGAAGATAATGGATGCGGAGGGAAAAATTGGTAGTCCCGGCTGAATACGGGG
>JADWMH010000255.1 GCA_015767355.1 Gammaproteobacteria bacterium | reverse complement strand
GGCAATGGCGTCATGAATACCAGTCTCGATAATGAGTTCTACCAGCGAATAGTTATCCACCGCCCCCAGTGGATCAGCCGGATCGGCCTGGATGTAGGTATTGATAAGATGGCGCATATCCGCCTCGTAAGGCTTGATATCCAACTCCTCACCTGAGTACCTCTTTATCGCCGCACGAGTCTCACTGAAGAACGCCGCCTCGTTGTTCAGGCTGAGGATTTCCGCATCGGTATATCCCGCATTGCTGAGATCCTGAGAGATAGCGGCGAAAGCCCGA
Source organism: Gammaproteobacteria bacterium (assembly GCA_015767355.1). Taxonomy (GTDB): domain Bacteria; phylum Pseudomonadota; class Gammaproteobacteria; order Chromatiales; family Chromatiaceae; genus Sva-25. The sequence goes on along the minus strand of JADWMH010000255.1, from coordinate 2,382 downwards.
ACAAAACTGGCGACCGCCTTGTAAAAAGAGATCCGCAACGCTTCCGTTTCATTCAATGCATCGGGATTGTCGGCATCACCACAGAAATAGTGGATGTAGTGCTCCACCTCACGGGGTTGCGGCACCGGATCACACAAATAGTTGAGCGCTTCACGGGCTGAATCAAGCTTCTCCCTGCCCTCCTTCAGCCACTCCTTGAGATGAACATTGTTTTCAGCCTCACCCCCATCATCCAGATCCAGCTCATCCGAGCTGTAGACAGCGATCGCCTCCTGCACGTCACTAAACAGCTCCTTGAAATCTACAATGTGACCATACTCTTTATCGTCACCATCCAGTCGATTGGTGCGGCAAATAGCCTGGAACAGATTGTGATCGCGGAGTGCATTGTCGAGATAGATGTAGGTGCAGGATGGCGCATCGAAGCCCGTCAACAGCTTGCTAACCACAATCAGCAGTTTGCAGTTGCCCGGTTCCTCGATAAAGCGCCGCTTGGCCTCATCTTCGTACTGTTTGGTTGTCTGCCCATCAGCCAACACATGCCGTGTATAGGTATCGAACTTGTAGCGCTCATCGCTGTTGGGGGGTTCGCGTGAGATGGCGTTGTGGTTCGGCTGATAGGAGGTGATGATGCCGCAGTAAGGGCCGAAGGTGTCGGTCTCCTGAAACAGCCTGAAGTAGTGGCAGGCATCGTAGATAGAGGCTGCCACCAGTAGAGCCGTACCCCGGTCGTTATTCAGACGTGGCTTGAGGCTAAAGTCCTCGATGATGCTGGCGACGATACGCTCTTTACGTTCCCTGGCGCTCATCAGCTTTTCCAGCGTAGCCCAGGTTTTCCGCATCACAGCCTTCTGGAAGTTGTTCAGGTTTTTGGTTTTCTGCGCGAACCAGGCATCGATGGCTTTCTGCGAAGTCAAACGCTGAGGCACATCGCGGGCCTCGTATTTCAAATCCAGCACTACCTTGTCTGCCACCGCCTGATGAAATTTATAGGTATGTATATATGTGCCGAATACCTCGCGGGTAGTCTTCTTCTCCTTACGCAGCAGCGGTGTTCCAGTAAAACCGATGAAAACGGCATCCTGCATCCACTGTTTCATCTGCCGGTTCATGGCGCCGCCCTGGGTGCGATGGCACTCATCCACAAACACATAGAAGCGTCCGTGAACCCGTGGTGGCTCAGCCTTCAGATCCGGCTCAAACTTGTGGACCAGCGCACACAGCAGGCGCGGTGTCGTCGCCCCAAGCTTCTCGACAAACTGAGCGCGCGAGATGATTCGCGGGGATGGATCCTCCTCACCGATCACCCCGGCATTGCGCATCACGCCGACGATCTGCTTGTCGAGCTCATCGCGGTCAGTGATGACCAGAATCCGTGCATCCGGGTCATGCTCCATCAACCATTTGGCGATCAATACCATGAGGATGCTCTTGCCGCTGCCCTGGGTGTGCCAGATCACCCCGCCCTCACGCTGTCGCATGCGTTCCTGCGCCGCTTTCACACCGGCGAACTGGTGCGGTCTCGGCACCTTCTTCTGACCCGCATCGAAGATAATGAAATTGCGCATCAGATCGAGCAGGCGCTCCTTGTTGCACATCTGCATCAGTGGTTTATCGAGCAGAGCACCGGCAGCGATAGCCTCATTTTCTGCGACATCCGTTGCATCCTTCCATGCGACAAAAAACTGCTCCGGTGTACCGGTGGTTCCATAACGCAGCCCTTGAGAATCGCTGCCTGCTAAGACGAATTGCACCGTGGAGAAAAAGCCCTTGTTGAAGATCTCCTCCTGGTTGGTAATGAGCTGGCGCACACCATCGCCGACTTCTACCGAGCTGCGTTTGAGCTCGATCACAGCAATGGCGATACCATTCAGATAAAGCACCAGATCGGGCCTGCGCTCATACCCTCCCTTTAGCGTGACCTCTTCGGCCAAAGCGAAATCGTTACTGTCAGGCACATCCCAATCGATCAGATGCACCGTCTCATGCGCCCGTCCGGCAGCTACCTGCACCGGTACGCCGTAGCGCAGCAGTTGATAGGTGCGCAGGTTGGCCTGGTAGAGGGTGATGCCGGTAGTGTCGGCGGCGGTTTCCAGCTTTTGCAGGGCGGCGGAGATATGCGCAGGAGAATAGCCGCGACGAGTCAGGTTTGTCCGCAACAGATCGGTCTCGATGCAGCGGTTATTCTCCCGCTGATGCCAGTCGCCGAGATAGTCATAACCGATGCTGTCGGGATTGCGCCTGTCGGTAAACAGCCCAACCACCCGTTTTTTGGTCAGCCGTTCGGGGCGTGCTTTTTCACTCATTGATCACCTGTAACCTATCCTCTCCTCACTCGAAACTTGCTATAATTAAGATATATTGTCACCATCGGATTATCCT
>JADWMH010000089.1:5269-8258 GCA_015767355.1 Gammaproteobacteria bacterium | reverse complement strand
ATGACAGCAATCAGTCGATTTCCATCCCGTTTGGCAGAGGAGACCAGGCAGTAACCTGCGGCTGCAGTGTGTCCTGTTTTGACGCCATCGACGCTCTCATCCTGCCACAGCAGGCGGTTGCGGTTTGGCTGGGTAATTTTGTTGAAAGTATATTCCTTCTCGGCGTACCACTTGTAATATTCAGGGTATTCTAGAATAGTCGACTCTGTCACAAGAGCGATATCCCGTGGAGTCGTGTAGTGATTTTCGTCCGGCATTCCCGATGCGTTGACAAAATTGGTGCCGTTCATTCCAAGTTGCGCCGCATGCTTGTTCATGAGCTCGGCAAAGGCCTCTTCGGAACCTGCGACGTGCTCGGCCAGGGCTACTGCGGCATCATTTCCGGACTGGATGATCAGTCCCTTGAGCAGCTTTTCGACTTCGACCTGTTTATTCACCTCGATGAACATTTTCGATCCCTGCGTTTTCCACGCCTTTTCGCTGATGAGGACCTTATCCTGAAGCGCGATGCGACCAGCCTTGAGCTCGGAAAAGACCACATGCGCAGTCATTATCTTGGTCAGACTGGCCGGTTCGAGGCGGGAATCGGCATTACTTTCACTGAGCGTTTGACCGCTCTGTACATCAAGCAGCAGGTAGCCGCTGGCATTCACCGACGGCGCCTTGACAGCAAATGAAGCGCCTGGCACCAGTGAAAAGAGAAGCAGGGCAGCGGGTAAGAGCAGTCTAAGCATAGGGGATCTCTGCATAAGTCCATGGGATGGGAGTTTAAGAAAAGGGCGAAGTGACATGATTAAAGTTTCCATAGTATTCATCATGATCATTGGGTTGATTGTTGATTGATTGCCTGTGCGAGCTGATAGACAGCCATTGCATAGAGGTTGCTGTGATTATATCGTGTGATGACATAAAAGTTGTGCAAACCGAGCCAGTAATCCTCTCTGTTTTTCTGTTGGTACTTCAGAATTGCAGCTTTATCCAATGTTCTCACCTCTGGCGGCAAGGTCGCCGCCGATTTGCTGATTTTGCTGATAGAGACGTTTGGTTTTTGTCCACGTCTTTTTCCCAGCGGCAACCCCGGGGGGCGTTGTTCGAGTTTGAAAGCGACGGCTTCACCGGTTTTCCAGCCATGGCGTGAGAAGTAGTTGGCAACACTGCCGATCACATCAGCCGGGCTGTTCCACAGGTCTCTCTTGCCATTGCCGTCGAAATCGACAGCATATTCACGAAAACTTGATGGCATGAACTGCGGCATGCCCATGGCGCCTGCATAGGAGCCTTTGGGAGTCAGCAGCTCGAGTTTCTCTTCGCGCGCCATCAGCAGATACTCTTCCAGTTCGGAGCGGAAAAAACCCGCCCTTTTGGGATAGCCGAAAGCGAGTGTCTTGAGCGCATCCATGACAGCATAACTGCCAATGTTTTTTCCATAAAGCGTCTCGACGCCGATAATGGCAGTGATAATGTGCGCAGGTACGCCATAGACTTGCTGTGCCTGTTTCAGCTCCTTGTGATATTTGCGCATGAATTTTTTACCGGCCTGGATGCGCTCCGGCTGGAGAAAAATCTTGCGGTACTTATACCATGGCATTGCCTCGGCAGGGCGGGACATCGCCTTGATGATAGAGGGCTGGTGTTTTGCTTTTTGCAACTGCCGTGTCAATTGAGCCGAATCAAACTGGTGTTTCTCGGCCATCTGCGTAACAAATTTCTGTTCCTGCTGTGAAAGGGCGTAACTGTTGGTGACGGACAGCAGCATGATAATTCCACCAATTGTTGTTTGAGGAATTCGCAATGTGGTTCTCAGTCGAAAAAAGAGGTGATTTCGGATTGTCTTGTCCTCGAGAGTTCACGATGTGTGTGTATTGACATCAGGATGCCAAATCCCGCCATGATGGTGATAATAGAGGTGCCGCCGTAGCTGACCAATGGCAGGGGAACGCCGACGACCGGCAGGATTCCGGTTACCATGCCTGTATTGACCAGCAGGTAGATAAAGAAAACCAGAGTCAGGGAGCCGCCAAGCAGACGTCCATATGTTGAATCTGACATTGCGGCGATGTAGAGTCCGCGCAAAATGATAAAGAAATAAAGCATCATCATGATGATGATGCCGGCCAGGCCGATCTCTTCGGCAATCACGGCAAAGATGAAGTCTGTATGCTGCTCCGGCAGGAAGTCGAGATGGCACTGGGTGCCGTTGAGCCAGCCCTTTCCAAACATGCCTCCGGAGCCGATGGCAATGCTTGATTGAATAATATGATAGCCGGCTCCCAGAGGGTCGTTTTGCGGGTCGATCAGCGTCAGTACACGGCGTTTCTGATAAGGGAGCAGGAACATGTCGAGGATATCCGGGTCATACAGGACGGCACTGACTGCACCAATAGCAATGACGAACAGGAGGATAATCAGCCGCCAGCTTAGACCCGCATAAAAAAGCGTGAACACCCCTGCTGCGGCAACCAGTATCGCTGTGCCGAGATCCGGCTGCTTAATGATCAGGGCGGCAGGGATAAGGGTCAGAATAAAGGCAACCAGCAGATGCCAGGCCTTGACCGGCTGTGGTCTGGATGAGAGAAAGCCGGCGCACATCATCGGTACTGCTATCTTGACGATTTCAGATGGTTGAAAACGAAAGCTGCCGATCAGCAGCCAGCGCTGCGCACCCTTGCCCATATCTCCCATGACAAGCACGGCTGCAAGCAGCAGCAGTCCGGCGAGATAGAACCACGGCGAGATGGCCTTGAGTTTTGCTGGCGAAAGCTGGGCGAGTGCAAGCATGACGGCGAGTGCTACCGCGATATTGACAAGCTGACGCCTGACCATGGCGATGTCGCTGTCGCTGGCACTGTAGAGCATAGCGAGACCAAAGGCGCACAGCAGTAAAATACCCGTCAGAAGAGGGAGGTCGATGTGCAGCCGCGGCAGCAGTGGGGTGCTCACCTGTTTTGGCATCGAGAGTATGCTGTCACTCATCGTCCTGTCTCTCCCC
>JADWMH010000089.1:2783-5169 GCA_015767355.1 Gammaproteobacteria bacterium | reverse complement strand
TCTCTTCTTCGCCGTCTACCTGCTGTTCGGTTTCACTGCTCTCTTCGAGCAGAAATGCATCCATGATCTGACGTGCAATCGGCGCCGCTGTCGAACCGCCATGACCGCCATGCTCAACGATAACGGAAATAGCAATCTGCGGATCGTCAGTCGGGGCAAAAGCAACAAACAGCGCATGATCATGTTTATCTTTGGCCAATTTTTTCGCATCGTAGACCTCATTCTGTTTCATGCTGACAACCTGGGCAGTGCCGGTTTTTCCGGCAATTCTGTAGATCTTGCTGCGGATGCGTTTAGCGGTGCCGCGCGGTGATTCTACCACCTGCGACATCCCCTGGATCACCTGCTGCCAGTGATGCGGAGCCTTTTTTTCGATGCGGGGAACCTCGTGGTCAGCCAGCGCCGTGGAGATATCGTCGATATGCGATGCGAGACGCGGCGGAATCAGTTTGCCATCCCCGGCAAGTACAGCGGTTGCATAGGCAAGCTGCAACGGAGAGACGAGTAGATATCCCTGACCGATGCCGGCATTGACAGTGTCTCCCTGCACCCATACCTTGTTATAGCGTTTTTTCTTCCATGCTATAGAGGGTAGAACTGCACCTGTCTCGTTCGGCATGTCGGCTCCTGTGGGTCGGCCAAAATGAAACTGCGAGAGATAGTCATGCATATTATCGATGCCCATGGAGTAGGCCAGGTTGTAAAAATAGACATCGCAGGATTGTTCGATGGCCTTGTAGAGGTTGGTGGTGCCATGTCCACTTTTTTTCCAGTCACGAAATTTTCGTCCCGAGCCTTTGATGCGATAGTGTCCGGGGCAGTAGATCGACTGGTTTGCGTTGACAGTTCCCAACTCCAGTCCGGCCAGGGCATGAAATGGTTTGATTGTTGATCCAGGTGGGTAGCGGCCCTGGATAGTACGGTTATAGAGTGGTGTTTCAGGATTTTCACGCAGTGCGCCGTAATCGCTGAAACTGATGCCGTCGACAAACAGATTTGCGTCGAACCCTGGCTTGCTGGCGAGTACAAGGATGCCGCCAGACTTGATATCAATGGCAACCACCGTGCCCGAATGTTCACCCAGTCCATCCATGGCGATACGTTGCAGCTCGATATCGAAGTGCAGCTTGATATCCTTGCCGTTGACAGGTGGCTGGGTCTCTATAACACGCATGATGTGGCTGGTGGCATCCATCTCGACTTTTTGTACGCCGACCTCGCCGTGCAGTTGATCTTCGTAATAACGTTCCAGCCCCGTTTTGCCGATATGAGAGGTGCCGCTGTATGCAGCCTGGTCGATGGTTTCGAGATCCCGCTTATTGATCCTGCCAATGTAGCCCACAACATGGGCTGTCAACTCTCCATAGGGGTAGTAGCGGCGCAGCGTGATGCCCATGTCGACACCCTGGAACTGGTGGCGTTCAACAGCAAATTTCGCCATCTCCTGCTGGTTGAGACCGGTGCGGATGGCAATGCGCTCAAATCGGCGCTGGCGCTTTTTCAGTTTGATGAAGCGTTTTTTGTCCTCTTTACTGATGGCGATGACTTTTGACAGCTGCTCGATTGTCTCATCGATGCTTTTCACCTTGTCCGGATAGATAAAAAGATCGATGCTGGGAATATTCTGCGCCAGTAGAACTCCGTTACGATCTGTGATCTCTCCGCGTGTCGGCGGCAGCGGCAGCAGTCTGATGCGATTCTCTGTGGAGAGGGTTGTGTAGACTTCGTGATTGGTGACCTGCAGCCAGTAGAGACGCGTGATGACCATGCCGAGTGTCAGCAGGATGAAAGCAACTGTTGCCACAATTCGTCCAATGAAGCTGCGGCGTATGATCGCTTGCTGTTGCTGGGTCGTCGTGATCGGCATGAATTATCTAATGGATATGAAAATTCTGGCGCAGTTCACGCAGGAGAATAAATATCCATGGCCACAGAAACATACCGATAAGAGGCGACAACCAGAACAGCCTGTCAGGGAGAAGTCCATCGGTGATACCGAGTATCAAGGCTGCAGTGAGACGTTCAATATAGAGGATAGCGAGCACAGTAAGAGCCTGTTTCCACATCGGCATCAGGCGCAGGCGCTTGTGCATGATCAGTACGAAATAGATAGCGACGGCATAGGCGAGGGCGTGCTGGCCAAGCAGTGAAAAAGTGAGTGCATCGACGATAATACCTACGACAACAGCAGTCATGATGCCAATGCGGTCGGGCAGCGCCATGCTCCAGTAAATCAGCATCAGCAGCGGGATGTCCGGACGCGCCTGGTGGGCCCACAGCGGTAAGGGGAAAACCTGCAGAACCAATGCTGCCAGGAAGGTTGCATAGAGTACGATGGAGCCGGAATTTGAACTCTTATCCATCACTTTGTCCATCGCTGCCGGGC
>JADWMH010000089.1:0-2683 GCA_015767355.1 Gammaproteobacteria bacterium | reverse complement strand
ACGATGGAGCCGGAATTTGAACTCTTATCCATCACTTTGTCCATCGCTGCCGGGCGGGGTTTCGCATGATGGAGTTTTGCCATGCGTGTCGACGCACTCTGCCGCTGCCTCGGCGGCGGGTAGTTCAAGCGCATTGTCGATATTCCATACCAGCATTACCTGCCGGTCCTGGGAGAGATTGGCCATCGGGGTGGCGATGACGGAGCCTGACGTGCCTGCTGCAGGAATTTCGGTGATGCGCGCCACCGGGTAATCAGGGGGGAAGCGTTCCCCGAGTCCGGATGTCACCAGCAGGTCGCCAACACGAACGTTTGCGCTGTCAGGCAGGTAGGGGAGTTCCAGTCTGTCGATGTGCCCTGTGCCATGTGCGATGGTAAGCACTCCGGATCCACGTATACGTACAGGAGTTGAGTGCAGGGAATCGGTGATCAATAGTACTGTGGAGCGGAATGGTGTGACCTGTATAACCTGCCCCATGACGCCTGAAGCATTGATCACGGCTTGACCCTGGTAGACACTGGACATGCTCCCCTTGCTGAGGGTGACCTGCTGTTTATAGGGGGTGAGATTGATTCCGACCAGTTCAGCCAGGGTGACACGTTCACCCACTTTTAGCGTGGCGCCCAGCTGCATACGCAGGCGGCTGTTCTCCTCTTCGAGAGACTGGAAGCGCAGCATCTCCCCCTCAAGCTGCAGATTTTCTCGTCGCAATTGATGGTTTTCTTTCTGCAGCGTGTAACGGGAGCTGAACTGTTCTCCGATCCAGTTGATAGCAGTCGCAGGGCCTTCTGCGATCATGTGGATCGGGTGAGTGACTGTAGTCAGGAGATTACGCAGGTCGTCCAGTTGCTTGTAACGATTATCTGCGATCATCAAAAGGCTGGAGAAGAGAACGGCAAACAATAGAAGCGTGTTTGTCGATGTCCTCCGCGAGTTAAAAAGTTCGATTTTTCAGCCTCCGGATGCGTACAGCAGTTATGGAAGCTCTGATCAGGTTGTTTCTCGTCTCGAGCAGAGCATTCCCGCAAGTTTTTCAAACCCCCATCCCATGGAGATATTCAGAGGGTCCTTTACTCTAGTCCCAGCAGGTCGGCGTCTTTTTCATCCAGCAGTTCCAGTACACGTCCGCCGCCTCGCGCAACACAGGTGAGCGGATCCTCCGCAACCACCACGGGAAGTCCTGTCTCCTCTTCAATCAGACGATCGATATCACGCAGCAAAGCGCCGCCGCCTGTCAAAACAATTCCGCGTTCTGCAACATCAGCGCCAAGTTCCGGTGGTGTCTGCTCCAGAGCCTGTTTGACTGCGCCGACAATTCCGGAGAGAGGCTCCTGCAATGATTCAAGGATTTCATTGCTGTTCAGCACGAAGGAGCGGGGGATGCCTTCCGCCAGGTTGCGGCCCTTGACTTCAATATCCTGAACCTCGTTGCCGGGAAAGGCCGAACCAATTTGATGTTTGACGCGCTCGGCAGTTGCTTCGCCGATCAGGGTTCCATAGTTGCGGCGTACATAGTTGATGATGGCATCGTCGAAGCGGTCGCCGCCGATACGCACCGAGTTGGCATAAACGATCCCATTGAGCGATATAATGGCGACCTCGGAGGTGCCGCCGCCAATATCCAGCACCATGGAGCCGCGAGGTTCATTCACAGGCAGGCCGGCCCCGATTGCCGCAGACATGGGTTCGTCGATCAGGTAGACGTCACGGGCTCCTGCTCCCAGCGCCGATTCACGGATCGCGCGACGTTCAACCTGGGTGGAACCGACCGGGACGCAGATCAGTACGCGTGGACTTGGGCGCAGGAAGCGGGTTTCATGCACCTTGTGGATGAAATACTGCAGCATCTTTTCCGTGACGGTAAAGTCTGCGATTACGCCATCCTTCATGGGGCGAATAGCCTCGATGTTATGCGGCGTGCGTCCCAGCATCCGTTTGGCCTCCTCGCCAACAGCAGCCACTGATTTTATGCTGCCTCTCGCCTTGTCTGTGCGAATCGCCACCACTGAAGGTTCATTGAGCACGATACCCTGGTCGCGCGCATAGATCAGTGTGTTGGCTGTCCCAAGATCAATGGAGAGATCATTGGAAAACATTCCGCGGATTCGGTTAAACATGGTGTTTTTTCCGTTAGTTTGGCAAAAGTGAGAATGAAGACATCATATGATACCGTGATTGAACCGCGTAATCTAACAATGCAGGAGCAAACCGGCAAGAAAAGATTTGTTTTTTGTTTGATTTTTTCAGCTACAGTCGGGAATTTCTGATACCTTTCATTCCTTTATAGTAATAAAAGTTGGATACTGGTAAAAAATGAGTTTTGACCAATCTGAAGTGGAAAAAATCGCCCACCTGGCGCGATTGGCGGTGAGTGACGATGAGGCAAAGCACCTTACCACCGATCTGTTGCGCATACTTGACCTTGTGGCTGTGATGGATGAAGTGGATGCCAGCGGGGTGGCGGCAATGGCCCATCCTTTGCACATGACACAGCGCCTGCGCGTCGATGAAGTCACTGAAACCGATCAGCGCGAGCAATACCAACAGATTGCCCCGGCAACCGAAGACGGGCTCTATCTCGTGCCCCGCGTCATCGAATGAAGTCGTCTTGACCAACTGCCTTTAATCGTCTAGTGAGATCAGGTCTCAGACTGACAAGGCATGAAAAAAACATTTTCTCTCG
>JADWMH010000013.1 GCA_015767355.1 Gammaproteobacteria bacterium | reverse complement strand
AGGGATGCGATATCACGAAAAGCTTTTAAGGTATTCAAGAGCTATACATGGAAAAATAGAGCAAACAAAATCATCAGCTCGTAATAATATGTAACTATTCAGTACATGCTATTTGCCGAAATGCCTGTCGATCATCTCGCACAGAATATGCCCGATAAGAATATGCATCTCCTGAATCCGCGGGGTCTCTGTTGACGGAACAACGATATTGATATCACACAGCTGCTGCATGGCTCCACCGCCGTTGCCACTCAGTCCGATAGTTGTGCAGTAATCCCCTCCCTGTTCCAGGGCGGCCACGACATTACCGCTGTTTCCCGATGTGGAGATGCCGATCAGCAGGTCGCCGGGGGATGCCAGCGCCTCGACCTGCCTGGAGAAGAGCTGCTCGAAGCCGAAATCGTTGCCGATGGATGTCAGTGCAGAGCTGTCTGTAGTCAGGGCAATTGCAGGCAGGCCGCGGCGAGAACTGCTGTGGAAACGGCCTGTCAGCTCTGCGGCTATGTGCTGCGCATCTGCAGCGCTTCCACCATTGCCGAACAACAGGATCTTGTTGCCTTTGTCCAGGATCCTGATCGCTGTTTCGCAGCCTCTTTCTATATCGGGAAGCAGCATCTCCCTGCTTTTTTCGAAAGTCAGCAGGTGATTCTCTAATACGGTCTCGATCACGGTTTTCATAATGCGCGAATTGCTTCAATGGTGGAACTGGTGCTTTTACCGTCGATGAAAGGCAGCACAATGGTTTCATCGGCAAACTCACGCCCGACGATCTCCTCAACCGCGTAGTCACCGCCTTTTACCAGCAGCTGCGGCGAGATGGTTCTGATGAGGTTGTAGGGGGTCTCCTCTTCAAAAATCACCACGTAATCGACAGCCTTGAGACCTGAGAGCACGAATGCCCGGTCTCGCTCATGGTTGATCGGCCTCTGGTCACCTTTCAGCCTTCTCACTGATGCGTCGGAATTGAGCCCTACGACCAGGATATCTCCAAGCTCTCTTGCCTTGCAGAGATAGTGAATATGACCGGCGTGGATGATGTCAAAGCAGCCGTTGGTGAAGACGATTTTCCGGCCGCGCCGCTTTTCGGTCTCCAGTATGGGCTGCAGACTGTTGAGGCTGACGATGGATTGCTGGCTATTAATCGTAAGTTGTTCGCGTGACTGATAGCGCTGAATCTCATCGATGGTGACGGTTGCGCTGCCGAGTTTGCCGACGACCACGGCAGCGGCGGCGTTTGCCAGCTCGACAGCCTGTTTCAGTGTGCTGCCGTTCGCCAGCGAAAAGCCCAGAGTGGCCAGTACAGTGTCTCCCGCGCCTGTCACATCGAAAACCTCGATGGCATGCGCCGGAAACTGCGCGAACTCTTCATCGCTGATCAGGGACATGCCCTTGTCGGAGAGGGTAATCAAAACATTACTGATGCGGTGTCGGCTGCGCAGCAGTTGACCGGCATCGCTGATTGTCTGCGCTTCATCAGGATCGATGCCTGTGGCGTCCAGGGTTTCAATCCTGTTGGGTTTGACCAGCCAGGCGCCTGCATATTTTGCGTAATCGCTCCCCTTGGGATCCACCAGTACCCTGATGCCGTGGCTGTTGCACAGTTCAATGGCCCGTTGAGTAAATGCGGGTGTCAGCACACCCTTTGCATAATCAGAGATGAGAACGATGTCGCAGGCTTCGAGATGCATCTGCAGCGCGGCCAGCATCAGCTCTTCAGTGGCCGTGCTGACAGGGTCACTGCTCTCCTGATCGTAACGCACAATCTGTTGATGCGAGGCGATGACGCGGCTTTTGATCGAGGTCTGGCGTGTTTCGTCAGCAATGATGCCGCTGGTATCAATGCGCTGATCATGCATCAGCTGTTTCAGGGTTTCAGCAGTCGGGTCGTCTCCGCTGACGCCGATAACGCTTGCCTTGCAGCCGAGAGAGACCAGGTTGTTGATGACATTTCCGGCGCCGCCCAGTGAGCGCGACTCCCTGGTGACATTGACGACCTGCACCGGGGCCTCGGGCGAGATGCGCTTGCACTCTCCCCACAGGTAGTGATCCAGCATCAGGTCTCCGATGACGATGATGTGTGGTTGTTTCGACATGCGTCAGACTTGGAACAGGTTGTGTTGATGAATGCGGCGGATCTCATCCGTATAGGCTTGCACGCCCTTCTCAAGCGTGAAGAGAGGCTGATAGCCAAGCTTGTCAGTGGTATCCGATATATCCGCCTCGGTGTGATTCTGGTAAGCGGCGGTGTAGGGGTTGTCGATATATTCAATCTCCGCATCAGTTCCAAGCGAGCTGTTGAGACAGGTGACGATATCCTTGAACTGGCGCGCCTTGCCGCTGCCGACATTGAACGTGCCACTGACGCCGCTCTCCATCGCCAGCAGGTGCGCATTCACCACGTCATCGATATAGACGAAATCACGCATCTGTTCGCCATACTTGAAGAGGCGCGGTTGTTTGCCGTCCAGTATCTGCAAGCCCAGCTGCAGGATCATCGAGGCGGTTTTCCCCTTGTAGTTCTCACCGTGTCCATAGACGTTGAAGTAGCGGAAGCCCGTGATCTGCAGCTGTGGATGGCTGCGGCTGTAGTGCTCGACAAAGCGATCCATCATCACTTTTGAGAAGCCGTAGACATTTTCAGGCTGCTCGTTTTCACCAACCCGGTTCGGCGCCGGAGTGTTGCCGTAGGTGGCGGCACTGCTGGCGTAGATCATCGCTGCACTCTTCTCTGCGCAGAGATCGAGCAGATCGGTGAAGGCATTCAGGTTGGTCTGCACCATCAGCAGTTCATTAAGTACAGTGGTATCTGAAATCGCCGCAAAGTGGATCATGTAGTCGAAGTCAATTGCCCTAAGGCGTTGGATATCATCGGACTGATTGATGTCGCCTGCAATGACATGTCCGTGAAAATCGATCAGGTTCTTGAAATGCCCGAGGCTGGTGAGGTTGTTGTTTGGAAAGCGTTTGTCGTCCCGAAATCGGTCAAACACAGTGACATGGCAACCGGGATGCTGGTTTTCGATGGCCAGCGCCAGCTGACTGCCGAGGAAGCCTGCGCCGCCGGTAATAACGACGCTCTTGTTTGTCAGGTCAAGCATGATAGATCCTCGTTGTTCAGGGAAGCTCTGAATGAATCGCGATGCGCTTCATTCAGAACTCCCTTTCAAGTTTTTCTTCCCTTCGATTCATTCGTGGTTTCCTTAGCGGAGCAGTGCAGCCAGTTCATCAAGCGAGCTGATCCTGTACTGCGCCGATGTTGTTTTGTTGTTGTCGGGATCGAAAAACACAGTGTGTCCGATGCCGGCTGTGACGGCGGCTTCTATATCCCGTTCGCTGTCTCCCACCATCCATGAATTGTCGCAGTCTACATCAAATTTATCAATTGCCTGCAGAAACAGCCCTGGCTTGGGTTTTCTGCAGTCACACTGGTCGCTGTCCGTATGCGGGCAATGAAAGACTGCATCGATGATGACGCCCTGCTGCGCAAGTTCGGATTTCATCCAGACGGTCAGCTGCTGAAAATCATCCTCCGTGTAGTATCCACGCCCGATACCGGACTGGTTGGTGACGATGATCAGCAGATACCCCTGCTGCAGCGCGTTGCGCATGGCAGGGATGATTCCATCGATGAATGTAAAATCCTCGATTCGGCCGACATAGCCTGTATCGATATTGACCACGCCGTCGCGGTCAAAAAAAACAGCCTTGTTCATGGTTTACGAGACTTGATCGAGAGCCTGACTCACATCGGCGATGATATCGTCAATATTCTCGATGCCGGCCGAGATGCGAACCATATCAGGGCTGACGCCTGCTGCAGCCAGCTCCTGCTCATTTAACTGCCGGTGCGTGGTCGATGCAGGGTGGCAGGCGAGTGACTTGGCATCGCCGATATTGACCAGGCGGAGAATCATCTGCAGGGCGTCGATAAACTGCCCGCCGGCTTCAAAACCTCCGTGTATGCCAAAACTCAGTATTCCGGAAGCTTTGCCGCCGGTGATCTTTTGAGAGGCCTGGTAGTAGGGGCTGTCAGGCAAAGTTGCATATTTGACCCAATCGACTTTATCGTGGCTGTCGAGATAGGCGGCGAGTTTTTCTGCATTCTCACAGTGCTTCTCCATACGCAGGCCGAGGGTCTCGAGGCCCTGTAGAATTTGAAAAGAGTTAAAAGGAGAGATAGCGGCTCCGGTGTTCCTCAGCGGCGCCACGCGGCAGCGGCCTATGTAGGCTGCCGGTCCGAGAGCTTCTGTGTATACAACCCCGTGGTATGAGGGGTCGGGTTCATTCAACATGGCGAATCGATCTTTATTGGCGACCCAGTCGAAGTTGCCGGAGTCAATGATAATGCCGCCTATCGAGGTGCCGTGTCCGCCGATGTATTTCGTTAGTGAATGGATGACGATGTCGGCGCCATGATCAAATGGGCGGCATAGATAGGGGGTGGCAACGGTATTGTCGACGATCAGTGGAACGCCGTGTTGGTGTGCGATTTCCGCGAGCTTCTCCAGATCGACAATGTTGCCTGCAGGATTGCCGATCGATTCACAAAAAACGGCCCGAGTATTTTCATCGATGGCTTTGTCGAAGCCTTCGTGGTCATCGGCCGAGACCATGCGCACCTCGATGCCCTGCCTCGGCAGGGAGTGGGCGAAGAGGTTGTAGGTGCCGCCATAGAGCTGGCTGGTGCTGACGATGTTGGTTCCCACTTCACAGATGCACTGAATCGCATAGGTGATCGCTGCCATACCTGATGCAACACCCAGCCCGGCTATGCCGCCTTCCATTGCCGCCAGGCGCTGCTCGAGCACATCCGTCGTCGGATTCATGATGCGGGTATAGATGTTGCCCGGGACCTTCAGGTCAAAAAGATCCGCGCCATGCTGCGTGTTGTCAAATGTATAGGAGGTAGTTTGGTAGATTGGAACGGCGGCAGCTTTTGTCGTCGCTTCGGATTCATAGCCATGGTGCAACGCAAGGGATTCAAGTTTCATTGATACATTCTCCTGGTAGTTATTATGGTTGGTGGTGGTAGTGAACAAGGATAGATCGTGGTTGGTTCCTCATTCGAGTGGTCATTCCTCTCGATAATCCTGACTGGTTGTGGCTGATTCCAGATTTCCTGTCTGATAGAGTTGCCGATAGAGTCCGGAATTCTCCAACAACTCAGCATGGCTTCCCATGGAGTCGATCTCTCCATCTTTCATGACATAGATCACATCGGCGTTGATGATGGTTGATAGCCTGTGAGCAATGGTGATGGTGGTTTTTCTGCTTTTGAGCCGGGTCAGGGACTCTTCGATCATCTCTTCGGTTTTTGTGTCCAGGGCGGATGTTGCTTCGTCCAGGATCAGCAATGGCGCATTTTTGAGGAATGCGCGCGTAATGGCCAGACGCTGGCGCTGTCCGCCGGAGAGGGTGGCGCCGTCCTCTCCAAGCTGGGTGTCGATTCCCTCGGGAAGCAGGCTGACAAACTCTTCTGCGTTGGCGAGTTTGATTGCCTCTTTGATCTGCTCCATGGTAGGAAGTGGCGACATGCCGTAGGTGATATTGGCAACCACGCTGTCGTTGAAAAGGACGATATCCTGGCTGACGATGGCAATCTGCTCGCGCAGACTCTTGAGTTTGATGTCGCGCAGATCCATGCCATCCAGGGTAATGGATCCCTGGTCAATGTCATAAAAGCGTGGAATCAGGTTCGCAATGGTTGTCTTGCCGCTGCCCGAATGCCCGACCAGCGCAATATTCATCCCCTTTTTCAAGTTCAGGTTGATGTTTTTCAGCACCTGTTTGTTTGCACCCGGGTAGCTGAAGGAGACATTGTGAAACAGAATATCGCCATTCACCCGGTGCAGTTCATGCGTTCCCCGGTCCTTTTCCTTCTCTTCATCGAGCAGTTCAAAGATCGTCTCGGCGGCAGCCAGCCCCTTTTGCAACGGCTGCATGGCTGAGGCAAGCCGTTTTGCAGGAGCGAGAGTCAATCCCAGGGCGATATAAAAGGCAAATAGATGGCCGATTGACTGCTGTTCCTGAATTGCATACAGGGTGCTGAGGACGATGACGACGCTGACACTGACTGCAGCGATTATCTCCACCACAGCGGTATTGCCGGCGCCGGCAAGGAGGGCTTTTTGTTGAAACTGGCGAATGCGGTTGGCAACTTTAAAAAAACGCTGTTTCTCATACTCCCGTCCATCGTGAATCTTGACGATTTTGTGTCCCTTGATGCTCTCCTGAAGTATATGGGTCATCTCGCCCAGGCTGCGCATGTTGACATGACTGAAGCGGCGCACCCTCCTGGAAAATGCTTTTGCGACCAGAATGATGGGGGGGAAAATAATAAAAATGGAGAGTGTTAGTTTCCAGTTGAGGTAGAGGGCGTAGCTAAGCAGCACCACGATCATCACACTATCCTTTATCAGGGTCATGATGGTGCCGGTTGCCGCAGATGTCACCATGGTCACGTTATTGGTGATCTTCGACATGATGCTGCCCGATGCGTATTTGTCGTAATAGTGAGTCGGTAGATGCAGCAGTAGATCAAACAGGCTGGTGCGAAGATCCAGCACGATCTTGCCTGAAATCCACCCCATCATCCCCCTTGATAACAGCAGCAGAAGACCTCGAGAGAAAAACAGCAGTATCAGAAGTCCCAATGTTACCTTCAGACTATCCATATCCTTTGCGACAAAACCACCATCGAGCAGAGGTTTGGAGAGAGCAGGGATGCCGGCTTCCGAGAGGCCGAGCAGAATCATTGCGCCGATGGTGATGGCAAACTGCTTCCGATAGGGCTTGAGGTAGCCAAGCAGCCGCAGATAGGTCTCTTTTGAGCTTGGCTTGCTGTCTGGAGTTTTCATGTGCTATCCCGAAGCCGACAGTCGCGGAAGCAAGACAAGCAGCCACACACAGGCGCACAGCAGCAGTGCAAGAAACACCGCTGCAGAGCCTATGTCCTTTGCGCGGCCTGACAGCTGATGCAGTTCCGGTCCGATTCTGTCTATGGCGTTTTCAATTGCCGAGTTAAGCAGTTCTACCAGCGGAACCACCAGCCAACTGCCGAGCAGCAGTGCGCGTTCGATACCGGTATTTCCCAGATAGAGAGCCAGTGGTATCAGCAGCAGTGATGCATAGATCTCCTGGCGGAATGCCTCCTCATGTTTGAAGCAGGCTTGAAACCCCTGCATCGAGTAACCAAAGGCGTTGTTCAGGCGTTTGATGCCGGTGGCATTCTGGTTTCCCATCTCTATGACTCTGGTGGTTGCCAGCGCAGATCGAGTTCACGCGCCGCCTTGACATCGTCCAGGCGTTTGACCGGCATGCTATGCGGCGCGGATGTGACAATCTCCGGCTGGTGTTCAGCTTCATGGCGAATTTTTTGCATCACTTCGACAAAATTATCCAGCTCTTCCAGGGATTCGGTCTCGGTCGGTTCGACTAGCAGGCATTCTGGAATCAGCAGCGGGAAGTAGGTGGTTGGCGCATGTACGCCGTAATCCAGCATGCGTTTGGCAAAGTCCATGGTGCTGACCCCCAGCTCATTCGCCTCTTTTTTAAGGGTGAGGATGAATTCATGACTGGCTCTGCGTTCGGGATAAGCGGCCTGAAAGCCTGAATCTGTCAGCAATTTCATCAGATAGTTGGCATTCAGGGTAGCGTATTCGGCAACACGCACCATGCCCTCGCGTCCGAGCATTTTTGCGTAGATGTAGGCGCGCAGCAAAACACCCGAGTTCCCTCCAAAGGCGGTGAGCTGGCCGATGGATTGAGGACGCTCTGTTTGCGTCAGCCACTGATAATTGCCGCCGTCATAGCTGACCATTGGAACAGGCAGGAAGGGGATCAGGCGTTCACTGACGCCGACAGGACCTGCGCCGGGGCCGCCTCCGCCATGCGGAGTCGAGAAGGTTTTGTGTAGATTCATGTGGATCGCATCAAAGCCCATATCGCCGGGTCGAACCTTTCCCAGAATGGCATTGAGATTGGCGCCGTCATAGTAGAGCAGCCCTCCGGCCTTGTGGACCAGGTCGGAGATCTCGCGGATGCGGCGTTCAAAGACTCCAACCGTCGATGGATTGGTCAGCATGATGCCGGCTGTCTGCGGTCCCAGTACACTTTTCAAGGCGTCGATATCGATATCACCATCTTTCATGGTCGGGATTTCGCGAACCTTGTAGCCGCACATGACTGCAGTGGCGGGGTTGGTGCCGTGCGCCGCATCGGGCACGATGATTTCGCTGCGTTCATGATCGCCGTTTGTATCATGATAGGCTTTGATCATGGCAATGCCGGTAAATTCGCCCTGGGCGCCGGCCGCCGGCGTCAGTGAGACCTCGCGCATGCCGGTGACCTCTTTGAGGATCTCCTGCAACTCATACATGCAGGCCATGAATCCCTGGCTGTGGCTCTCCGGCGCATAGGGATGGCGCGCCACAAACCCCGGCAGCATCGCAAGCGTGTTGCAGCCGCGCGGGTTGTATTTCATGGTGCAGGATCCCAGCGGGTAGAAGTGCGTGTCGATGGAGAAGTTTTTCCTCGAGAGGCGCGTATAGTGGCGCACGCTCTGCATCTCCGATACTTCGGGCAGGGCGGCAGGCTGTTTACGCCGCAGTGATTCCGGGATGGATTTCAGCGTTGCTGCATTGCCGGGGGCCTGGGCAGTTGCACGCCGCCCGGATTGAGATTGTTCAAATATCAACATGAGGTATGCTCAGGGCTGATCAAATTTGGGTGTGACAGGGCATTTTGCCTGGCGATTCATAATGCGATCGAGCTTGTCGCGAAAACTCTCTATCTGCTGTTCGGTGCGCTTCTCTGTTGCGCATACCAGTATGGCGTCCCCGAGTTCCGGATACTCTGCGCCCAGGTCATAGCCACCGAGCAAATTGTGTGCGGCCAGAGAGCGCAATACATTTTTTGGCGAGGCATTGATTTTCAATACCCTCTCATGGAACACGGGGGATGAGAACAGCGTGTCGACACCATCGATACTGCACAATTTCTCAACCAGCTTCCCGGTATTTGCATGTGCGGCAGCAGCAGTATGAGCCATTCCCTCGCCGCCCAGCAGCGCCATGTAGATGGTTGCCGCGGTGACCATTAATCCCTGGTTGGTGCAGATATTGGATGTCGCCTTGGAGCGGCGGATATGCTGTTCACGCGCCTGTAGAGTAAGGCTGTAACCGCGCTTGCCGTCAAGGTCCTCGGTGGCGCCGATGATGCGCCCGGGCATCTGACGAACATGCTGCTGCCTGCAGCACATGAATCCCAGGTAGGGGCCGCCGGACGAGAGTGGGATCCCCAGGGGCTGGCCCTCTCCGCAGCAGATGTCCACGCCTTCGTCGCCCCATTCTCCGGGTGGCTTGAGAATGGCGAGCGCGAGCGGATTGACGACAGCGATGCTGATTGCGCCATTACTCATCGCCCAGTTGGTGAGCGCATCGACATCCTCGAGCACGCCGAAAAAATTGGGCTGGGGAATGACCAGTGCGGTGATGTCGTCACCGCTGTAATTGTCGAGTGCATCGAGATCGGTTTTGCCGCTTGCTGTATCAAAAGGGAGCTCAATCAGCTCGATCTTCTGATGTTTCACGATCGTTTGCACTGTCTTTCGATAGGCCGGATGCAGGCTGCGCGGCAGCAGCACCCGTCTTGATTTTGATTTGCGATTGGCGCGTACGGCCATCAATATGGACTCGGCTACTGCCGATGCGCCGTCATAGAGAGAGGCATTGGAGACATCCATGCCTGTCAGAGCGGTCATCATCGATTGATATTCATACAGCAGCTGCAGCGTTCCCTGGCTGGCTTCAGCCTGATAGGGGGTGTAGGCAGTATAGAACTCGCCGCGGGTGGCCAGCTCCCATACAGCGGCAGGAATATGGTGGTCGTATGCGCCGGCTCCGATGAAACAGCATGGTTGTCCATCTGCCGCTGCGCGTTGATGCATCAGTTCAGTGATCTCCATCTCGCTCATTCCGGCTGGAATGGCGTCGAGATCACCGCATTTCAGATCCTCGGGGATTTCATCAAACAGGCTTTCGATGCTGTCGACGCCGATGCTCGAGAGCATGCGATTGACATCTTCTTCTGTGTGGGGAATGAATGGCATTAAAGGAATCTCTGATTCAGTCCATGGGATAGGAGCAAAGCGACTTGATCAGAGCACTCATTAATGCTCCTCATCCTGTGCGTGTTTTGTATAGGCATCGGCATCCATCAATGCATCCAGTTCACTCTTGTCAGTTATCTTTAATGTGAACAGCCAGCCCTCTTCGTAGGGTGAGTCATTGATGCTTTCAGGTGCGTCATTCAGCACTTCATTGATACCGAGGATCTTACCCGAGAGCGGGCTGTAAATGTCGGAAGCGGCCTTGACGGATTCAACCACGGCAATTTCATCACCTGCAGCTATGTCGCTGCCGGCTTCAGGCAGCTCGACGAAAACCAGGTCGCCAAGCAATTCCTGCGCGTGGTCGCTGATGCCGACAGTGACAGTGCCGTCACCATTATCCTTGACCCATTCGTGTGTTTTTGCGTACTTCAGCCCGTCGGGGGTATTGCTCATGAGGATGCTCCATGAAAAAGGGGTGGTTATAAGTTTAAGTATTTGGTTATTACAGTTTGGTCGCGAGTTTGCCGTGACGTACAAAGGGATATTTTACAACCTTGACTGGCAGACGTTTGCCGCGCATCTCCACATCAACACCGTGGGGTGAGCCGGTCTCGATGCGGGCGAGCGCGATACTGCGTTCAAGGGTGGGCGAGAAGCCACCTGATGTTATCTCACCGATCTGCTTGTCAGCGGCATATAACTTTTGGTGACTGCGCAGAATACCGCGTCCTTCGAGGACCAGGCCGACAAGCTGCTGCGGGATACCCTCTTTTTTCTGCTTCTCCAGCGCCCCGCGGCCGATAAAAGAGCGCTCTTCGGGTTTCAATGCCACAGTCCAGCCGAGTCCTGAAGCCAGGGGCGTGGTTGTTTCGTCCATATCCTGGCCATAAAGATTCATGCCGGCTTCGAGTCGCAGGGTGTCGCGCGCGCCGAGACCACAGGGACGCACACCTGCGTCGGCAAGGTCATTCCACAGGGCGACACAGTCGCCCTGTGGCAGCAGGATCTCAAACCCATCCTCTCCGGTATAACCAGTGCGGGCAACGAACCAGCTTGGGTCCCATACGGCTGAAAAAGGCTTCAACTCGGCGGCTGCTTCCCGCAGTTCTTCATTCAACAGCGGCAGCGTTAGCTCGATTGCCTTCGGTCCCTGTACGGCAATCATCGCCATGTCGCTGCGCGGAAGCACTTCAACCCCGAAAACGCCGACCTGCTCCATGATCCAGCCAAGATCTTTTTGTGCCGTGGATGCGTTGACGACGATGCGATACCAGGTCTCATCCATGAAATAGACGATCAGGTCGTCTATGACGCCGCCCTGCGAGTTGAGCATGCAGGAGTAGAGCGCCCTGCCAGTGGATTTTAATTTCCCTACATCATTGGCAAGCAGGTGACGCAGATAGCGTTTACAATCGCTGCCCTTGAGGTCGATGATCTGCATGTGGGAGACGTCGAACATGCCTGCGTGTTGACGAATGGCATGATGCTCTTCAATCTGGGAACCGTAATGCACCGGCATATCCCAGCCGCCGAAGGGCACCATGCGCGCACCCAAATCGTGATGCGTCTGGTTCAGAATGGTTTTTTTATCCATAGTGTGGCTCGGTAGTTGCAGGTGTCGACCCTTGAAATACCGATTTCTCTCACAGGGGGATTATTGAAACTGAGACTATAGCTTGAGAGCAGTTTTGGAGCAAATGTAAAAAATTGCTTCCCCCGGATTAGTAGACAATGATCCAGCTCAAGCGCATGAAAAATCTCCCCCTCCAGGAGTTGATGCGTAGATCTTGCTTCATGCGGAAAACGGGCGGATGTATACTACCTGTTTTTCCCGATCTCCGCTGCGAAGATCGGTTCTGAATAGAGGGTAGAAATCTGTGCGCCTGATGCATGCGCTGGCAAAAGTTGGCGGAAATACCACGCTCTCCCGTATTCTTGGATTTGTCCGTGATCTGGTGTTTGCACGCCTGTTTGGTGCCAACGAGATGACGGATGCTTTTTTTGTTGCCTTCAAGATACCCAATTTTCTGCGCCGCCTGTTTGCGGAAGGCGCCTTTTCAGTTGCATTTGTGCCGGTGCTCTCCGAGTACAAAGCGACACGCAGTTTTGATGATCTGAAA
Organism: Gammaproteobacteria bacterium; assembly: GCA_015767355.1. Taxonomy (GTDB): domain Bacteria; phylum Pseudomonadota; class Gammaproteobacteria; order Chromatiales; family Chromatiaceae; genus Sva-25. The sequence continues at coordinate 8,124 of JADWMH010000013.1, read as the reverse complement.
ACCTTCGTTGATCATATCGCCAGTACTCTGGGACTGGTGCTGTTGATAGTGTCGGTGGTTGGAGTTCTCGCGGCGCCACTGCTGATCGCACTGTTTGCGCCGGGCTGGTATTTTGGCGACGGCGGAGATGCAGATCTTGCAGCAGATATGTTGCGGCTTACCTTTCCCTATCTGCTTTTCATCTCACTGACCGCCTTTGCCGGCGGCATATTCAATACCCATAACCAGTTCGGCATTCCCTCTTTTACTCCGGTGCTGCTGAACCTGGTGTTGATCGCCTGTGCCTACTGGCTGTCGCCATTTGTTGATCCGCCGATCATGTCGCTCGCCTGGGGAGTGCTGATCGCAGGCATTGCTCAATTTACATTCCAGCTGCCGTTTCTTTATCGACTGAAACTGCTGCCGAACTTCACCAAACCGACCTTCAAAGACGAGGGTATCAGCCGGGTTCTGAAGTTGATGGCCCCGGCAATATTCGGCGTTTCGGTAACCCAGTTGAACCTGCTGCTCGACACACTGATAGCCTCTTTTTTACAGAAGGGAAGCATCTCCTGGCTCTACTACTCCGATCGCCTGATGGAGTTTCCTGTCGGCATTCTGGGGGTGGCGCTGGGAACGGTTATTCTGCCCAACCTCTCGAGAAAGCATGCTGAATCCTCTCCCCGGGAGTTTTCAGCCATGCTCGACTGGGCCTTGCGCTGGGCGGTCTTGCTGGGTATTCCGGCCGCAGTTGGTTTGCTGGTGCTGGCCGGACCGCTGATTGCGACACTGTTCCAGTCGGATGTCTTCGATGCACGTGATGTGCAAATGGCGCGTTTGAGCCTCATGGCCTACTCGTGCGGGTTGATTCCCTTCATGGTCATCAAGGTATTGGCGCCGGGGTTTTATGCGCAGCAGGACACCAAAACTCCTGTGAAGATTGCGATCGTGGCGATGGTGGTCAATATGGTGATGAACCTCATATTGATGCAATTTTTACAGCATGCCGGCCTGGCGCTGGCAACCTCCATTGCGGCTGCGGTCAATGCTACGCTGCTGTTTTGGATTTTACGTAAAAGAGAGATCTATCAACCACCCCCGGGTTGGCCGCTGCTGTTGCTGCGGGCGGCAATAGCAGCAGCAGTGATGGGGGGCATGCTCTATTGGCTGGCAGGCCCCTTGCAGCAGTGGCTGGTCTCGGACTGGGTATGGCAAACCGGCCATCTGGCAGCATGGGTGATTATCGGAGTCGTTGTCTATTTTGGCGCGCTGGCCGTTGCAGGGGTTCGCGTCAGGGACTTTCGTGGCAGGGAGGTTGGGTAGTGCAAATGAATGTAAAATTTCTAGCGAGACCAGGTCTCAGACTGACATGACATGAAAGAGATCATTTTTCTCTCGCCAAGACGCCAAGGCCGCAAAGGTTTTTCTTGGCGAGCTTTGCGCCTTCGCCTACACGGATGTAGGTGAGGGGCGTGAGCAGGACGCGGAAGCTTTGCGAGAGTCATTTTTGAAATTTGACTCATTTGTAAAGATGTTGGTCACTCAACAATTCAGGTTTATTTCGAAGTTACACTCTCCGGCAAGGTCTTGCCGGGGTTCAGGATATTGTTTGGATCGAACTGGCGTTTGATTTGATGCATTAACTGCAGCGCAGCCGGGTCAAGTTCACGTGCGATGAAATCACGTTTTACAATGCCGACACCATGTTCTCCGGAGAGGGTTCCCTGCAGTTCCAGAACCAGTGAGAAGAGGTCCGACAGGCAGGTTTCTGCACGCACCGACTCCTCAGGATCATCCGGATTCGTCAGCAGGTTGACGTGGATATTTCCGTTTCCTGCATGGCCAAAATTGACGATTTGTATACGGTGCTTCAGCGACAGTTGTTCCAGCCCTTCAATCAGGTCAGGCAGTTGTGATATCGGTACCGCAACATCCTCGTTGATTTTTTTTGGTGCAATATTGCGCAGCGCCGGTGACAGCGCCTTGCGTGTTTTCCACAGCTGATCCACCTCCTGTTGGGAGCCGGCTATGCGGATCTCTATGCAGCCATCGACCCTGGCTGCGTCGGCTACCTGTGCAGCGGCCTCGTCAATAGCGTGTTCCATGGCATCAACCTCGATCATCAGTATCGCCCCGATATCGGCATCAAGCTCTAAATCCGAGAAGTTGCGCACCATTTGCAATGCGGAATGATCCATAAACTCCAGCGCACATGGCGTCACAGGCTGCGACATGATGGCGGCTACTGCACGCGCTGCTGCGTGGATATCACGGTAGCTGGCGCGCATGGTGCGTCTGCTTTCGGCCTCTGGCGTGAGTTTCAGGGTGGCCTCTGTAATCACCCCGAGTGTTCCTTCCGAACCGATCAAAAGTCGCGTCAAATCATAGCCAACTACGCCCTTGGTGGTCAGGGTTCCAGTGTGGAAACTTCTTGCATCCCCGCTTATTGCTTTCAGGGCCAGTGTGTTTTCTCTCGGAGTGCCGTATTTCACGGCTCTGGGGCCGGCCGAATTGTAGGCGAGGTTTCCCCCGATGGTGCAAATTTCCGCACTGGTCGGGTCGGGCGGCCAAAAGAATCCATATTGCGCTGCAGCCTGCTGCAATGCTGCATTGGTAACGCCTGGCTGGACGGTGGCGGTGCGGTTGACCGGATCGATGCCGATGATCTTCTGCATGCGTTCAAATGAGAGCACAATGGCATGGTGAAGCGGAACTGTTGCCCCTGTTGTTCCCGTGCCGCTACCGCGGCAGACGAGTGGAGCCCCGGCTTGATTGCAGGCTTCGATGATATCCCGGACCTGCAGGTGAGAAGATGCAAATACAACTGCCCCCGGCTGAGCTTGTAAGCGACTGTTGTCATAGCCGTAGGGCCAGCAATCGGATGTTTTTGTCAGCAGGCAGTCGCTGCCTGCTGCTGTTGCGAGGTTGCGGAGAAAAGTTGATGAAATGTTTCTGCTGTCGATGGCTTTCACCCTTCAAGATATTCGAAAATCTCAATGACTTTTTTTACACCACTGACGCCACGCACGTGTTCGACGATTGCAGGCCCCTCTTCGGCAGTCACCAGGCCGAGCAGGTAGACATTTCCCAGGGTGGTGGAAATTTTGACCCGGGTTGGATCAAACCCCTTGATGCTGATCTGCCACAGTGATCCCTTGACTTTAGTGGTTAGAGCTGAATCCTTGCTGATATCCAGATTATCAGCCCGTGGTCTGACTTCAACTTCATTATAGACGGATTTGAGTTTAGGCTGGCGGCTGACGAGATGTGCAAATTTATCCGCCAGTTCCCTGGTTTCCGCCTGCCCGAAAATTAATACGCGGCGGTTGAAGCTGGTGACATGGATGCGCGAGTGTTCTGAGATTTCAGGGTGGTCGCTCAGCGTTGCTCTTGCGCGCAATTTAATCTCCTGATCATCCATGACCGTGGCGGTGGTGCGTCTGTCGTGCATGGTTGAAGCGACGGTTGCTGTAGTTGCAACGATAGCAGCAGCGCAGCCTCCCAGCGGCAGGAGAGTGATGAGCAGGCTAAAGCAGATAAGCGGTAGGCTATGCTGCATCAAAGGCATTTTGAATCCACTCGATTTTGACTTCAGGCTGGGCAACGATGGCAACGACATCGAAACGGCAGGGTTTGTCAAGACCATGTTGTTGCAGATAAAAATTTGCAGTTCGTGTCAGGCGGCTCTGCTTGGTGCGGCTGATGGTTGCCGCAGGGGGGCCGTAGCGGCTGTTTTTTCGGTAGCGAACCTCGACAAAAACGAGATGTTGATTGTGCATCATAATGAGGTCGATCTCGCCCATGCGGCACAGGAAATTGCGCGTGACCAGTTTGAGTCCGTGCGATTTCAGATAATCAAGTGCATATTGCTCGGCTCGTCCGCCTGTCTCCCTGCTGCTCACTCTGGCGTCAGGAGAATATGTGGGGTGGCAAGGGGCCGCTGTTTCGAGTCAGAATTGTTGATCATTCGAGGCGAATAGAGTGCTCAGTTTAACGAAAAGTTATCGGCGGCATTTTTTCGAGCAAGGCCCGGCAGGGTGAAATGCTGGAATGTGCCGGATCAATAATGAACGTAGAGGCCGCTCCAGGAAGGAATTTTCCGAAGTTGCTTATTTCTTGCTGCCGGGCTGGTGTTGAGTCAGAGCGCCGTTGTGATAATGGAGCCACAGCATATTGCGTCTGATGATGCCGTTACTGTCGAGGCTCAGATCACCGGTCGCTCCTTTCAGGACCTTTCCCCGGCTGACATCCCCCGCGTTCAGAGCCAGCAGCATGGCGTCGATGCCGAAAGCGTAGAACTTGGCCAGGCCGGGATTGATGGCGCCGCCTGACTCTAGCTCCTGGTAAGAGGGAATGGATGCTGATGTTGTCCCTGGCACCGTCCAACGTAATACCGGTATCCAGACATTCTCGAAGTTGGAGTCCTTGAGTCCATAAAGGCGTCTGTCATAGGCGGTTGAGGATGCATAAACTGCAGGGTTCCGGTCGCCTGCGAGCAGCAGCTGGGCGCGGATTTTGCGCGCCTTGCCGGGTTTGGCAACGATGAAGACGGTATCTGCCGGTGTCTTCATGGCTGAGCCAACGGTGTTGGTGAAACTGCCGGCTCCCTGCGGGTAAATTACCCTGGCTGTGACAGATCCCCCCAGGGAGTACCAGCGCTGGCGAAAGCCCTTTTCATAACGGCTTCCCCAGCTGGTATCCGGGTAGATGATGGATGCAGTGCGATGCCCGTCCGCAAAAGCTTTCTCCGCAATCATCTCTCCCTCTGCTACGGGTGAGAGGCCAAATTGATAGACTCCCTTTGGCGAGTAATTACTCACCTGGTTGAGAGTGATCGTAGTGGAGTTGAGGCCTTTGGAGACGACCTGCTGGACGGAAGGTTTGCTGAGTGGCCCGAGTATCATGGCTGCCGAGTCTGCCTGCCCAATGGCGTCGGCGAGGTTGCTGCTGTCAATATAGCGCAGCGTCGGGCGTTTTCCCTCAGGCTGACGTGTATACACCGCCTCAATTCCCCGGCGAACAGCATTGGCGGCATTGGCATAGACGCCGGAAGAGGGGAGCAAAACAGCGATTTCACCAGTCGTGACATTTGATGTGACGACTGCTTCGTTTGCAAGCGCCACTCTGATGCGCGAAGCGGAAGCCTCGTCTCCTGCTGTTTCATAATAGGTCAGAGCTCTTTGCAGATACTCGGTACGCCGCTTGCCTTTGTTTGAGCGCGCCAGGAGCTCGTACAAATAGGCAGCGCCAGCGTAGTCGCCCTTGTTCGCCAGGGTTTCGGCGCGATCTGAACGGGCTTGATTGACGCCGATGCCAAAGGTATCCAGACCCATTGACGTACATCCGGAGATGGCAAGGGAAAAGGCGAGAACAACAGCAGGGAAAAGCTTTTTTAGTGGTAGCATAGTATTAGTACCAGAATAAGTTAAATAACTCTCGCAGTATCCTGAGTGAAGGGCTGGATGTCAATGCAAACAGGCAGGCTTTATATCGTTGCTACGCCCATCGGTAATCTTGGGGATATCACCCGGCGGGCTGTCGAGGTGCTGAAACGGGTCGATCTGATTGCTGCAGAAGATACGCGGCATACCGCAGGATTGCTCTCGCATCTTGGAATTGATACGCGAACACTCTCGTTTCATGAGCATAACGAGCATCAACGATCACTGCAACTCGTCGGGTTATTGCTTGCCGGACAGGATATTGCCCTGGTAAGTGATGCCGGAACACCTCTGATTTGTGATCCCGGCTATCGCATTGTTTGCGCATGCCGGGAGAGAGGTGTTGATGTCATACCACTGCCCGGAGCAAGTGCTGTCATCACCGCGTTGTCAGCGTCAGGACTGCCGACCGATCGATTTTTGTTTGAGGGATTTCTGCCCCGCACACAGGAAAAACGTCTGAAACGTCTGCAGCAGTTGAGCGATTTTCCATCGACGCTGGTCTTTTATGAATCGACTCACCGCATCCTGCATTGCCTGGAGGATATGCTTTCGCTGTTTGGCGACGATCGCCGTGTGGTGGTTGCGCGTGAACTGACCAAGCAATACGAAACCATGCTCGATCAGCCGCTCGGCCAATTGCTGCAAACGATGGCTGCAGACACGAATCAGCAACGCGGTGAATTTGTGGTCATGGTTGCGGCATGTGAGAATCCGGCCATGGAAAAAGGCGCTGTCGAGAGAGTGCTGCAGGCTCTTGCCGGTGAGATGCCGCCCAACCAGGCTGCAAAAATCGCTGCACGCATCAGTGGCCGGCCAAAGCGGGAGCTTTACCAGCTGCTGTTGAAGCTGAAATAGAGCCGCATGGAGTTCCTTTTTATAGATTGATCCTGGTCATGTTTACTGCGCTATTCTCTAAACGCCGGTGAAGGTTAAGAGTAGAATGCATATAAGGCACTAAAACAATCGTAGCAAAATGAATAAATTGTTGAGTTCTATCAAATCCAGACTTTTTCACTGTGAGCATAAGGCGAAATGTTCAAACATGAATGGTTCACTTGCTGAACGCGTAGCAGTGTTGATGAAAATCGGCAGTGTTGCACTCGCTAAAAAGCAACTGCCGGGAGAACATGATGCAGCGATGGATGCTTATCTGACAATGTTCGACTCTCTTTATGCGGAATTCACGGAGATTATGGAGGCCCGGGAGAAAAATGTCCTGAAGTGTCCATTGAGTGATGAACTCAAGGTCTCCCTTGCAGAGCTTCGTTATGTCGTTGTCTCGCTGCAGCGGGATGTGGTTTCGTTTGAACCGATTATCGGCGTCCTGGGGACTGAAGCAGTTCATGTTTCTCCGCGTGCTTGAGTTGACGCGAACTGCTTTATGGCATATTTTTTTTGCAAAAACATGCCCATATCCCATTTCTCAATCCATTTCAGACGAGAAGCTAAATCATGTCTAAATCCACTCTCCCAACTATCCGGATTGCTTCCCTGACAGAGGTCAGGGGGGATGGAATGGAAGCCTGTATCGTTGATGAATATACCAATGATAAACCTCTCATTACGATAGGCAGTGAGACGATCCTGGCCGGTCATCTGGGATCCTATGTGGCGATTCGTCAGTCTGACATCAGTGTTCTGGCGTTGGTTCACAGGATGAGTGAGAGGGATCGCACCGATCACAAAGGCAGGAGTTATACGGCCCGGTATATCTCTTTGATCCCTGTTGGTGAAATTCAGCAGGATGGCACATTTATCCGTGGTGTCAGGCATTATCCGACACCGGGAGCCAAGGTCTTTGCCGTAGGCTATGATGAGATTAACGCAATCTTTACAACGTTCAGGGAGTATGGTTTCTATATTGGCCAACTGGCGGCGAAAAAAGATTACCATGTCAGCCTGGATCCCCGCGCGCTGTTCGGCCGCCATTTTGCTATCCTGGGCCAATCCGGTTCCGGAAAATCCTGGACAGTAACGAGCCTGCTCCAACATACACTCAAGGCTATGCCAAAATCCCATATGATCATTCTGGATCTGCATGGAGAGTATTGCTGGGAAGATGAGCAGGGAGTCAGGAAAACGGCTTTCGCCGAAGGCAAAGTGAATTATGTCGACGCTCTAGACCTCGAAATGCCTTACTGGATGATGAGTTATGCAGAACTTATCGACCTGTTTATCGATCGCTCTGACCCCGGTGCATCGACGCAAATGGCGTTTATGCGCCAGGTGTTGCAAACGCTCAGGGCTAAAGAGGCGAAAGCGATTGGCTTGAAGGGCGTGTCAGTTGATACCCCCATCTATTTCTCCCTGGCCGATCTCTACCAGCTCTTTAAGAGCGCCAATGGCGAGAGGAAGGAGTTCGGTAAAGTCAAAGGGGCATTGTTTGGTGAATTTGATGAACTTCTGGTTAGAATGGAGAGCCGTTTCAATGATGTTCGCTATGATTTTCTACTCAAGCCAAAAAAACGCACAACTTCGGCGTCTTTGAGTGATCTGTTGCGTGAATTCATTGGTCTGGGCAGCAACAAGGCGAATATCACCATTATAGACTTAAGCTCCGTACCGACCGACATTCGCCCGGCAATTTCAGCGCAAGTCGGGCGCCTGGCTTATGAATTCAACTACTGGAACCCGAGACGCCATGATTTTCCCATTACCCTGATCTGCGAAGAGGCGCATGCCTATATTCCCCGTGAGAAAG
>JADWMH010000088.1:6644-8334 GCA_015767355.1 Gammaproteobacteria bacterium | reverse complement strand
ACTCTGACGATGAGTCTCGTCATTTAATTGTTGCTAGATTCGCAGGCAAACACTGCTCAGCAGTAGTGACCTATCGTAGTGATACAATCAGGCTTATTTCAGTAAGGCGTTCACGTAAATCCGAGGTGCAACTCTATGAAAGCTAAAGCATTTGATAAAAACTTCGATGAAAACAAACAAGATATCATTGATGATCTTGATCTGACTACCTTACAGCGCCCTAATCAAAAACAAAAAAGAGTCAATGTTGATTTCCCTTCCTGGGTTATCGAATCCCTTGATAAAGAAGCAAGCCGTGTTGGGGTAACACGCCAGTCCATCATCAAGCTTTGGCTTGTAGAACGTCTTGAGGAAAAAGCTGCTAGCAAGGCAAATGCATTCGGACAGTAAAAAGCGCCGCTCCTTCGCCGCTCTGCTTTTTGCTGCCGGTGATTTGCGACGTTAGTGCGTAGTAGATAAGAGGATAAATGGAATAATAAAATGCCTACAATATATCGAGATGGACCTACCGATTTTTCTTTTATTCTGGTGATAGAGACGAACCGATTCATGTACACATCGAAAGAGATGATAAGATTGCGAAAGTATGGCTAGATCCAATTCGATTGTATAGTAGCGGTGGCTTTAGTCGAGTAGAAATATCAAATATTTTGAAAACCATTGAAAATAGACGAGAAAATATGGTGGAGGCTTGGAATGACTTCTTTAGCAGTTGAACTCGAAATTCCGAGTGCGGAACATGTGATAGTAACAGATGATACGTTAAGTGTTGATCTAAGTGACGGCAGGACTATATCAGTTCCATTAGCCTGGTATCCGCGTTTGTCGCATGCAGAGCAAAAGGAAAGCAATAATTGGGAACTTATTGGACGTGGACATGGAATACATTGGAATGACATAGACGAAGACATAAGCGTAGAGGGTTTAATATCTGGAAAACCCTCTGGAGAAAGTCAATCCTCATTTAAGAAGTGGCTTGAGGCAAGAGAGTCACGCATAACAGGGCGCCCCACCTGATCGCGTCAGTCGCGAGCTACTTTTGCAGCAGGTGAGCTTGGTCATGATAAGTCCTATGGCAACATCGTTGTTGAGTAGAACCTGTTACCCAAATAGATATGAATAAATTGGAGATAGTAGTATGAACGATGTGTATAAACAACATGGCGCATTCAGCTGGTCTGAATTATTAGTTGATGATATAGATTTGGCTATCGGTTTCTACACTGATGTGATCGGATGGGAAATTGAAGAGATGGAAATGCCACAAGGCAAATATTATATTATCAAATCTGACGATATACCGATTGGCGGAATAATGAAAAAACCGGAGGGTATCGAGCAGATGCCCGATTCCTGGGGAACCTATATTACCGTTAACGATGTCGATGAAACGCTTGCAAAAGCGGAGATAGCCGGAGGCAAAGCTGTTTACCCGCCTATGGATGTGCCGGGCGTCGGTCGCATGTGTGCGATAACAGATAGAGGAGAAGCTATGGTCTCAATTATTACTTATGAAAAAAAAGAGGATGAATAAACAGGAATAGGGCTGATAACGATGATTCAGCGGATGGCCTGTATCGTAGTCGCAAAATCAGCATTTTTTCTCTCCTGATATGAATGTTTTGAATGAAGAATATGCCAAAACCCGGAAGGCCTGGCGTCTCTGAAAATAGTTAAAGGCAAGCAAGAT
>JADWMH010000088.1:0-6544 GCA_015767355.1 Gammaproteobacteria bacterium | reverse complement strand
AGAAGATGCGGCAGGGCGTATGCGTACAATCATGGGGCGACCTGGTGCATCTGCGGGGTGAGATAACCTGCGGAGGAGTGAAATTAGTCTCAATCAGCCTTGCAGTTCAGTCAGTGAGGTGATTTCGATCCCGGCTCTCCGGATGTCACCGGGCCAGGGCATCGCAAGGCGATTGAGCCACAGGGCATGCAGCCCGAAGTTCCTGGCGGACTCGACATCGCGCAGGGGGTCGTCGCCGATGTGCAGTATCTGCTCAGGGTTGCTGCCGGTCATCTTCACGACGTGCTCAAAAATAGCCGGATGGGGTTTTGCATGTCCCACCTGTTTGGCGTTGAGACTGTGATGAAAAATCCCCCTCAGCGGCGTTTTGTCGATCTCGGTGGTGCCGTTGGTCACCGAAACCAGCGTGTAATCCTCTTTCAGCTGTGTGAGCGCAGGAAGGACATCGGGATAAGGGTGAACCAGATTACGAAACTGCTGAAAGTAGACGACGGCCTCTGCAGCCATGCCCGGGTCATGGTCGAACTCCTGAAGCAGCTGGCGCAGCTGGATTTCGCGCAGCAGATTCAGGTCGTGGGCGATGGCTGGTTCTTGCCTCGCAAGTTCGCGGCGGTGCTCCCGCAGGCTGTGAATGGTGTGCGCCTCGGTCAGTTGCCGGGCGCGTGACGCCAGCCAAAGCATCAACTGCTCCTCCGCGTGCATGATGGTCTGCATGCAGGGCCACAGGGTATCATCCAGATCGAAGCTGATGACGTTGATGGTTGCAGGGATCTTGTTCAATGGTTAGGTTTTAAGTTTTAAGTTTTAAGTTTTAAGTTTTAAGTTTTAGGTAATAGGATGTGCCAAGGAACGAGGCGCATCAGTCACAAATGATGTGCTTCGCAGGCTCAGCGCATCCTATTGCCCGCCCTTATTTTGCATCATCACCAATATATCTGCGTTTCCACACCAGGTAGGCAGCCGGCACAACAAACAGCGACAGCAGCGGCGCCGTGATCATGCCGCCGACCATCGGCGCGGCGATGCGCCTCATTACTTCGGAGCCTGTTCCTTCGCCGAGCATAATTGGAATCAGACCGGCGACGATGACGGCGACTGTCATCGCTTTGGGGCGCACCCGCAATGCGGCGCCCTCCATGATGGCCTCCTTGAGATTTGCTATGGTCATTGGCCCCTGCTGCTGCATGTTGCTGAGGCTTTTGTCCAGATAGACCAGCATGATGACGCCGAATTCGGCTGCCACTCCGGAGAGCGCAATCAACCCAACGGCAACTGCAACGGAGAGATTATAGCCGAGCAGGAAGACCAGCCAGAATCCGCCGATGAGCGCAAAGGGGAGGGAGAACATTACCAGCAGCGCTTCTCCTGCATGGCGAAAGGTGAGATAGAGCAGCACAAAGATGATCACCAATGTGACGGGAACTACCTGCGTCAGCTTCTCCTGTGCGCGAATCATATACTCGTATTGCCCGGACCAGGTGATCGAGTAGCCCGGTGGCAGTTCCACCTTGTCGCGCACCACGGCGCGCGCCTGTGTGACGTAGGATCCCAGGTCGACACCGCGGATATCAACAAAAGTCCATCCGTTGAGGCGCGCATTTTCGCTTTTCAGCATCGGCGGGCCATCGACGATCAATACCTCGGCAACCTGGCCCAGCGGCACCTGCTCTCCAGTAGTGGTGAGCAGCGGCAGTTCACGCAGCTTTTCGACGTCATTGCGCTGCTCGCGGGGAAAACGCAGATTGACCGGGTAGCGCTCCAATCCCTCGACGGTGGTGGTGATATTGATGCCGCCGACAGCGACAGCGACCATCTGGTTGATGTCGGAGATATTGAGTCCAAAGCGGGCGGCTGCAAGGCGGTCGGGACGGATTTCGATATAGCGCCCGCCGGCAACACGTTCGGAGTAGGCGGAGGTCGTTCCCGGCACGCTCATGACGACCCGTTCGAGCTCTTTGCCGATGCGTTCGATGACTTTCAGGTCGGGACCGGCAACCTTGATGCCAACCGGCGTTTTGATGCCGGTGGCAAGCATGTCGATGCGCGTCTTGATCGGCATGACCCAGGCATTGGTGACCCCGGGGAAGTCGATGATCCGGTCCAGCTCTTCGATCATCTTGTCGAGCGTCATGCCAGGCCGCCACTGTTCCTTCGGCTGGAACTGGATCAGGGTTTCGATCATGGTCAACGGTGCTGGGTCGGTGGCGGTGTCGGCGCGTCCGATTTTACCGAAGACGCGCTTCACTTCCGGCAGAGTCTTGATGAGCCGGTCGGTCTGCTGCAGCAATTCCCGGGCCTTGCCGATGGAGATTCCCGGCATGGTCGTCGGCATGTACATCAGGTCGCCCTCGTCGAGTTCAGGCATGAACTCGGAGCCCAGGCCATCGGCGAAACGCGATAGCCAGGGCGTATCCTGAAATGTATTACGCCAGGATTTTCCGAGACTTTTCTGCCAACCGTCGATAGCGTCGATGGCGGGAGAGGGTGCATCGTCATTGAAAATTTGCACAATCTGAAACGGCCACTTGAGCGGTTCCATCATCCCCTTGATGCCGCTCACCGGAATGATCAGGGTGAGCGCGGCCAGCAGCGACAGCATGATTGTCAGGCGTGGTGCTGCCAGCACCATTTTCAACAGAGGGGCGTAGATAAAGATCAGAAAGCGGTTCAGCGGGTTGCTTTTCTCATCGGGAATCTTGCCGCGAATGAAATAGCCCATCAGCACCGGAACCAGGGTGATGGCCAGGGCTGCCGCCGAGGCCATGGCGTAGGTCTTGGTGAAAGCCAGCGGTGCAAACAGCCGTCCCTCCTGTGCTTCAAGCGTAAATACGGGCAGAAAACTGAGGGTGATGATCAGCAGCGAATAGAATAGCGCCGGCCCCACTTCGGTTGCAGAGGTTGTGATCACCTTCCAGTGTTCATCGCCCTTTGGCATGTGGCCATATTGGTGTTTGTACTGCTCGAGATGTTTATGTGCGTTTTCGATCATCACGATCGCCGCATCGACCATCGCACCGATGGCAATGGCGATGCCGCCGAGCGACATGATGTTGGCGTTGATACCCTGCTGCTTCATGATGATGAACGCTGCCAGGATCCCCAGCGGCAGCGTGACGATGGCGACGAAAGCCGAGCGGATATGAAACAGGAACAGCAGGCACACCAGCGCCACCACCACAAACTCCTCGATGAGCTTCTCCTGGAGGTTGTCGACTGCCCGCATGATCAGCGCCGAGCGGTCATAGGTTTCAATAATCTCGACGCCTTCCGGAAGCCCCTGCTTCAGCTGCTGCAACTTCTCCTTGACGGCGGCAATGGTGGCCAGCGCGTTCTCTCCATAGCGCATGACGACGATGCCGCCGGTGATCTCGCCTTCGCCATCGAGATCGGCAACCACGCGGCGCATCTCGGGGCCAACCTGCACGGTGGCCAGATCGCGCAGTAAAATAGGGGTTCCGCTCTGTGTGACATCGATGGGGATGGTCTCAATATCTTCGAGTGATGTGATATAGCCGCGCGTACGGATCATGTACTCGGCTTCTGCCAACTCCAGCACCGAGCCGCCAACCTCCTGGTTGGCGTTGCGAATCGCCTGAGACAGCCGGCTCACGGGGATGGAGTAGGTGCGCAGTTTTTCCGGGTCGACGACTACCTGATACTGGCGCACCATGCCGCCCACAGTCGCCACTTCAGAGACGCCGGCTACGGTTTGCAGCTCATATTTCAGAAACCAGTTCTGCAGCGATGTCAACTGCGCCAGGTCATGCTTGCCGCTGCGATCCGTCAGGGCATAGCTGTAGACCCAGCCGACTCCTGTGGCGTCAGGACCGAGGCGCGGTTGTACGCCATCCGGAAGGTCTGCCATCGCCTGATTCAGATACTCGAGCACCCGCGCGCGCGCCCAGTAGAGATCGGTTCCATCCTCGAAGATAATGTAGACGTAGGAGTCGCCAAAGAAGGAGTAGCCGCGCACCACCTTCGCCCCGGGAACCGACAGCATGGTAGTCGTCAGCGGGTAGGTGACCTGCTCCTCGACTACGCGTGGAGACTGTCCGGCATAGGCGGTGCGGATAATGACCTGCACATCGGAGAGATCCGGGATTGCATCCAGAGGAGTCTGTTGCAGCGATACCCAGCCCCAGGCAGAAATCATCAGTGTGGCTATGATGACCAGAAAGCGGTTGCGAATCGATGCGGCAATAATTTGATCCAACATCCGGCTACTCCCCGCTAATATCAGAGCTGGAATCAGAGCCGAAGTCAGATGAGAGGCGCAGGAAGCTTGCCTGCAGCGCCGACTCTGAATCGATCAGAAACTGTCCCGAGATGACAACTTCATCACCCGCCTCGATGCCGCTGACGATCTCGGTCATGCCTGCCTGCGTGATGCCGGTGGTGACATCGACGGGCTGGAACCTGCCATCCCCGAGCGCCTTGACGACAGCCTTGCGCTCGCCGGTGACGATCAGCGCCTCTTTTGGAATGGTGACAACCTGCTTTTTGGGGGCTGCCTTGATCACCACCTCGGCGTACATGTTGGGCTTTAGGGCATGGTCGGGATTGGCAAAGCTCAGGCGTACGCTCAGGGTGCGCGAGCGGGCGTTCAATTGCGGATAGATATACTCGATCTTGCCCTTCCATACACGCCCGGGCCATGCCGGCACATGGATCTCAGCATCCAGGCCGCTCTTCAGGGAGGCGATCTGGTGTTCATAGACATCGACCTTGACCCATATCTGGTCAAGATCCGCAATGGCAAAAGTTTCGGAAGAGGGAACGGCATACATCCCTTCGCGTATGCCAAGATTGGTAACAATGCCGCTGGCGGGAGAGATGACGGGTACGCTGTTTTGTGTCTGTCGCTGCTTTTCTATCTGTTCGATGGTGGATTCCTCAACCCCCAGCAGCCGCAGGCCATTGCGCGCGCTGTCGAGTTTACCTCGCTGGCTGGAGTTCAGAGCGACGAGAAAATCGACCTGGGCAGCGAGGATGTCAGGTGAATAGAAATCACCCAGCGCATCGCCGGTTTTGACGGGGTCACCTTCGGCGCGCACATGGAGTTTTTCAAACCATCCCTCGGCGCGTGGATGGACATGGCTGATGCGGGTTTCGTCATAATCGACAATGCCGGGGGTGCGGATCTCGATTTGCAAATCTTGCAGCGCGGCTTTGGCGGTGCGCAAGCCGAGGTTGAGGATTACCGTTGGATTGATGGTAATCGCGGGGTAATCTCCGTCGCCGGCTTCGACGCCCTCATCGTAGACAGGCACCAGATCCATGCCCATGGGGGATTGCCCCGGCTCATCACGGCGATAGTTGGGATCCATGGGCGCCACCCAGTAGAGAAGCTTCTTCTCTTTGGGCTTTTGTGCGCTTTTTAGGGGAGCTTTTTTCTCAACCAGGTCCATGCCGCAGATGGGGCAGCTGCCGGGTTCGCCGCGCACGATCTGCGCGTGCATGGGGCAGACATATTTAGGATCCTGGTGCTTGAGCGCATGCTCCATGGCCGAGTCATCGAGCACTTCGGCAAGTTGTTCAGTGGAGTGCTCGGCAGCAGTGGTGGAGGCGCTCAGAGCAAGCGTCAATATGACAGTCGCAACTGCAACAGGGGGTAGGCGTAGCATTTTTCTCTCCGTTATTCATCTGCAGCATAGGTGCAGAAAAGCATGATCTATTCGTAGGATGTGCTGAGGCGCGAAGCGCATCGATCGCGTGTTTCCGCGACAGATGCGCTTCGCAATCTCACCGGTATTCGACGAGACTGCGTATCAAAGAGTCAGGAGAGGTGGGCGAAAACGAGGCAGGGGAGTATGCTGATAGAAGTGGACTGCAGCATGTGCGATCCGGCCTGCACCGGCGCGCGTAGAGTGAGTAGTAGATTCTCCGCATGAGACAGTGGCGGAGAGCATCGAGCAATTTTGACACTGCTGTTCACAGCAATTCTCCATGGCCACAGTATCCTGGTGACAGCTTGCAGATTCCATCATCTCATCAGTGGTGTTCAGATGCGCACACGCCGGCGAGGTAAAAGCGATCGCCTGCACAGAGATGCAAAGCATCAGCAGCATGGCGGCGACACGAGAGATTTTGCGAGAAAGCAACATAGCGTAAAGCTTAGCAGATTTGTTTCGTGCAGGCATGAGCGTTTTGCCGGGCGATTTGTCTGTATGTGGATGCCCATCTTGCCAATATCCTCCGTGGCATGTCGCAACAAGAGACAATAGATACCGCATCCTGGAATAAGGGCGCTTATTGCTATCTGCTCCTGATTTTGTTGTTTACCTTGTTTATTTTGCCGCTGACTGGCGAGAGAATAAGCACCAGCATTTTGCTCAATCTGGTTTTTTCCCTGATCATGTTGCTGGGAATCTATAGTCTGGGGCGCAATAGAAGGGTGTTCTGGATAGGGCTGCTGTTAATGATACCCGCCTTGATCTCCCGCTGGATAACGTATTTTATGGAGAGTCAGCTTGCGTATGGAATTGCTGAACTTTCTGCATCTGTTTTTTTATTTTTTACTTTTCTCATGATCATTGTTCATATA
>JADWMH010000254.1 GCA_015767355.1 Gammaproteobacteria bacterium | reverse complement strand
ATTGGCCGAGGCCGGGGTTACGGTGCTGGTCACCACCCATTTCATGGAAGAAGCCAACTACTGCGACCGGCTGGTGATCATGGCCGAAGGCGAAGTGCTGGCCGAAGGCACTCCGCTGGAGATGAAAAATCGCGCGCGGACGCAGGAAAGCCCTGATCCGACCATGGAGGATGCATTCATCCAACTGATTGAACAGCGACAGGGTAAAGCAGTGGATGTGCAAGCATGAACTCACTGATCCACATGCGCCTGTGGGGCATGATTCGCAAGGAGAGTCTGCAGATTCTCCGCGACCCGTCAAGCATCTCCATTGCTTTCGTGATGCCGGTGGTGTTGCTGTTTCTGTTCGGTTACGGTGTGTCGCTGGATGCAAAACACATTCCGGTTGGCATCGTCATCGAACAACCGGACATGGCAACGCAGTCACTTGCGGGAGCCTTTGAGCGCTCTGAGTTTTTTCGCCCGCTGCACTTCAATGCCATTCAACCTGCACAGCAGGCGCTGGATGAACATCGCATCGAAGGGATCGTCTGGCTGCGCAACAATTTCGCCGTCAGGCTGTTGTCTGGCAATGAGGCGCCTATCGGCGTGATCGTCAATGGCGTTGATTCCAATCAGGCCAATATTACGCAGGGTTATATTCAGGGAACCTGGCTGGTGTGGCTGAGCCAATACGCCGCAAGCAGGGGTAAGCCGCTGCCCATGCCGGTGAGCCTGGAACAACGGGTGTGGTTCAATGCGGCGTTGTCGAGTCGTCTGTTTTTAATACCGGGATTGATCGCCATCATCATGACACTGATCGGATCGCTGCTCACAGCCATGGTGGTGGCGCGCGAGTGGGAGCGCGGCACCATGGAGGCGCTGCTAGTGACGCCGCTGCGCAGAGGTGAGATCCTGGCGGGCAAGCTGATTCCGTACTTTGTGCTGGGCATGGGTGGCATGCTCTTCAGCACAACCCTGGCGGTGTGGCAGTTTGACGTACCCCTGCGTGGCTCCCTATGGCTGCTGATCCTGGGCTCGGCGCTGTTCATGCTGGTGGCACTGGCAATCGGCTTGTTGATTTCCATTATTGCCAAAAACCAGTTTGTTGCAGGACAGGTAGCGATTATCGTGACTTTTCTACCTGCTTTTATACTCTCCGGATTTTTGTTTGATATAAATTCCATGCCCGCCTGGATACAGCTCATCACACATCTGATTCCGGCACGCTATTACGTGGCTATTCTGCAAACCCTGTTCCTTGCCGGTGATGTCTGGCCGGTGATTCTGACCAATATGGGTGCGCTCTTAATGATGCTGCTGCTCTTTTTCACCCTGGTGTGGCGTAAATTCCACAAGCGGCTGGAGTAAGAGATGTATTTCAGACAGATCTTTGCTCTGGCCATCAAGGAGTTTCTGGTGCTGTTACGGGACAAGCGCAGCCGCTTCGTCATCATCGGTCCGCCCATCATGCAGTTGCTGGTGTTTGGCTTTGCCGCCAGCTACGACCTCAACGATGTGCCGGTGGCAATCTATAATGAGGATCGTGGTGGTGCTGCACGGGAACTGGTCAGCCGCATCGAGGGATCGCCCAATTTCCAGGTCGTCGCCACCATTGATCGTGACAGCGAAGTCGCTCCTCTTATCGACAATCGTGAGGTGCTGCTGGTGCTGCACATCGGCCAGCATTTCAGCGCCAACCTGAGACAGGGAGAGAGTGCACAGCTGCAGACGATACTGGATGGCCGTAATTCCAATACGGCGATGATCGCCATGAATTACCTGCGCACGATGCTGCTGGATTACAACCGCAACTGGCTGACGTCCCGGGGAGAAGGCGGATCACTGGTCACTCTTCATACACGTGCCTGGTATAACGAAAATCTGCAGTCGCGCTGGTTTATTGTTCCCGGCATCGTCGGCCTGCTGACCCTGGTGGTAACCCTGTTGGTGACGGCGCTCTCGGTAGCTCGGGAGCGCGAGGCCGGCACCTTTGACCAACTGCTGGTGACGCCCTTGCGGCCGGTGGAAATCCTCATTGGTAAAGCCATCCCCGGCATTATCATCGGTCTACTGGAAGCCACGCTGATTATTATTCTGATGGTGATTTTTTTCGATATCCCCCTGCGAGGCAGCCTCGGTGCATTGTATCTGGGTATAGTGCTGTTCCTGCTCTCGGCAGTTGGCATCGGTCTGATGATCTCGGCCATTACAGTGACGCAACAGCAGGCGGTGCTTGGCGCCTTCCTGTTTCTGGTGCCTGCGGTGATTCTCTCCGGTTTCTCGACACCCATCGCCAACATGCCACAGGTAGTGCAGTGGCTGACCTATCTCGATCCGCTGCGCTATTTCCTGGTCATCGTGCGTGGTGTCACACTGGAAGGCAACAGCTACGCGCTGCTGATCAATCAGTATTGGCCGATGGCCATTATTGGCGTGGTCACTCTCTCCCTGGCAGGTTGGCTGTTCCGGCATCGCATGTATTAGCAAAATTTGAGCAAATCCGGCCTAATCATAAAATAGATGCAGTGACGGCTCTCCATGGGCTGACTCGTTACACAACTTGCCATCTGTCTCGAAGAGCCGAAAAGGGTGCCGCCAAGCCGCCCAGCGCGATCGCAAAGGGCGCCATTGAGACGACTATCTCCGGGTAGTCCGAGGGCGTTTGGCTGCACTGTCCGGAGTGGCGCTGATGTCGCCGCGCACCCTCTCCACAAACAGTTGCTTCCATACGCCGGCTTCATCGAGCATATAGCGATAAGCGTCG
>JADWMH010000253.1 GCA_015767355.1 Gammaproteobacteria bacterium | reverse complement strand
TGTTACCGCCTTTGTGTGGCGGCTGGTACTGACCACAGGTACCGGCTCCATCTTTGGTTTCCTGGTGGCGCGCCAGGGTTTCGATGCTGCGATCATGGCGCCCTGGTTCATCGTCATGTCTTTCGGGTTTGGACTGGCGATCTATATGCTGGTGCTGATGGATGTCTTCAAGCGCGATCAGCGCCCGCTTGGCGATGCCATCATGAAAAAACTGAAAGGTCTGTTGGCGGTATTTGTCGCCGCCAACCTGATGTTCATGGTGACCTTTCATCTGACCAATCTCTATGGAACGGAGAATCATGCCTTTGAAGCATTTATTCTGATCAACGGAGGCATCTACACGGCGATGTTCTGGTTTGGCGAGGTTCTCATCGGCGGTCTGCTGCCGCTTGCAATCCTGTTTCACCCGACCCTGAGCCTCTCCCGCGGATGGCTGACAGCAGCAGCTGTGATGGTTGTTGTCGGCGGGTGGATGACTATCTACGTCATCGTTATCGGCGGCCAGGCGTTTCCTATGGCGCTGTTCCCCGGCAAAACAATCATCGAGAGTGGTTTCTATGACGGCGTCAACGGCATGGCCTCGAGCTATACCCCGTCAATTCCTGAAATTCTGCTCGGTATCGGCGGTGTCGCCGTGGCCCTGGTGGTCACCGTGATCGGCATCCGCATGTTGAAAATCCTGCCGCTCTCCCTGGCAGACGAGGTTGCAGATCCGCACGCCGGCATCTGATCACTCATCACACCAATTAAAAACGCGGGGCAGTCAATTGACTGCCCCGCGTTTTTATTTGTCATTTCGGCGGAATGCGCTGTCGCTTATTGCCGCCCTACCCCATGTCATTGCGAGGAGTGGAACGACGCGGCAATCCAGATTGCTTCGCTCTGCTCGCAATGACAGGTTTCAGCCAAACACCACCCAGGTGGTGGCAATATATTTGACTCCTTTTTGCACTGTGGCAGCCCGATGTTCATGCGTCCAGAATGGCGGAAACAGCATCAGCTTTCCAGCCTGCGGCTTGACTGACAGCTTCTGACAGGAAAACTCGGTTTCTCCACCAGGCCCTTCGACATCATTAAGGTACCACAGTGCAACCAACTGTCTGTAGCTGAATTCGTGGCTGCCGCCATCGATGTGCCAGTGATAGTAATCTCCAGGCTGATAGCGCTGAATTGCATAGCCCATGTCCCTGAAAGGTCCCTTGAAGAAGGGGTAGGTTTCGCGAAATTCAAGGATGGCGGTTCCGAGAGAGCGAAGCAGTTCGCTGTTGATATCCTTCCAGTTATCTTTACCGGTGACTGCAAGATCCATAGTGTGCTTGATGCTGCGCTCTTTCTCCCTGGTCTGTCCGACACGCCCCTCATACTGTTCGTCAGGGCTGGCTTCAAAACGGCGGATCATCTCGTTGCAGATATCAACAGGCAGGGCGTTTGGAATTTCAAAGATGAAAGTATCCGGCTTCACTTCATGGATATTTTGCAGAGGCGGGCGTTCGGGATAATTATCGGTCATTAGAGCGGTTCTTGTTGGGATTTGCACTATTTTCACCTGAGATGCTGAGGATTTCCACCATTATCTTTTTCAACAGATGACTGTGTGCAATGCTACCTTCTTAATAGCCCCGTGTGAATGCCGTCATTGCGAGGAGCCTCAGCGACGCGGCAATCTTGTTGAGATTGCCGCGCTGCGCTCGCAATGACATAGTGTTATTGCCGCTGCGCGCACAAGCGTCAGCGCATCCATGATGATTCTGGCATAATGCATCTATATATTCTGCAGCATTTCCATGCTTTTCCAAATGAGTCGCCTCTATCTCTCCGCAGCGCATAAATCATCCGGTAAGACCACCATTACAATTGGTCTTTGCGCCGCTCTGCGTGAGCATAAGGGAGTCGTCGTGCAACCATTTAAGAAGGGCCCTGACTATATTGATCCACTGTGGTTGGGCGCCGCAGCTCAACGTCCCTGCTATAACCTCGATGTCTTTATGGAGGGGGCGGATGCGAATCTTGATGTTTTTTCCAGCGCCATGGCTGATGCTGATATCGGACTCATCGAGGGCAACAAGGGGTTGTTTGACGGCCTCAGTGTCGATGGCTCTGACAGTAATGCCGCCATGGCGGAGCTGCTGCAAGCGCCTGTCATCCTGGTGATCGATACACGCGGCATTACCCGCGGTATCGCTCCACTGCTGCATGGCTACGCCACGTTCTCATCTGCTATTCGTATCGCCGGGGTGATATTCAACCAGGTTGGCGGGGAGCGTCACGAGGGGAAGTTGCGCCAGGCCGTGGAGCACTATACGGATATCCCGGTTATTGGCTCTGTTGGCCGTGACCCTGCGCTTGAGATCGATGAGCGGCATCTGGGGCTGATGCCGAGCAACGAACATCGTCAGGCGCAGAGCATCATTCACCAAATCAGTGATACTGTGAGGCGGAGCGTAGACCTGGATGCGTTGATCTCTATTGCTGCAACAGCGCCTGATCTCTCCAGCGGGAATAAATATCGACATCAGGTGAGCCCGGATATCCGCATCGGCATCCCGCGCGACGCCGCGTTCGGTTTCTATTACACGGGTGATCTGGATGCGCTGCAACAGGCAGGTGCCGAGCTGATTTTTTTTGATACACTCTGTGACCGGCAGTTGCCAAAGGTCGATGGGCTTTTCATTGGTGGAGGCTTTCCGGAGAGCAGCATGCAGGCGCTTGAAGCCAACAGCAGCATGCGCTCACAAATTGCTGAATTTATCGAG
>JADWMH010000252.1 GCA_015767355.1 Gammaproteobacteria bacterium | reverse complement strand
TGCTGTATATCAGCCAATCCAGCAGATCCATAACGATAAAGTACAGCTGCAATTTGCTCATAGTTTCTCTTTGCGTACTTGTCGTGAGCGTACAACCCAAATATTTGCGCAAAGTCTTCCGTATGGATGCGCGCCTGCTCTCCACGGTCAAATCGACGGATAGCGTAGGCGACTCTCTCATCCGGCAATTGAATGTCGGGCAAGTTATCCAGAGCATCCAAAGCAATCAGCTCGATCTCAGGAATTTTCACTCCTATCGCTTGCGCCAATCTCATGGCGCTGTACTCATTCTGCGGTACGTTGCGGTGAATCGTTGAGGGCGTTTTAATAATCCAGCTATCACCTCCAATCTCACCTCCAATCTCAGCGCCGATATTAAAGCGGCCATCCTTTCTGATGGTGGAAAATTTCATTCGCACACCGGCCAGAGAAAATTTCTGTGCGGCATTTCGCACATCAATCTGTACCGCTTCCACCCGGTCTCTGGCCGATAAAGCCCACCCGGGGATCTCCCCAATAGGCACTGGAGCAGCAATGATAGCACCTGGCAAATTGTTACCCGTCCACGCCAGAAGAGGAAATTCATTGCTGGAATGGATCTTTAGCGACGCCACCATCCATTCTCTTAATGCACCTTCCGGGAGCAGGTTTGAAATGACCGGGGGCAGCCGCTGCGCATTGAGCAATGCACGTTCGAGATATTTCCGATCCACACGTTGTGTCAACGTCATAATCGGCTGAATCTCCACCGGCAAGGCTGCATACCCGGGGTCGAAGGTTAAGATATTCTTGCCACCGGAATAGTGCGTGACCATACCGATACGCCGATCATGCAGACTCAACTGTAGTGCTTCAACTGTTTCTCTCCATGGCTCAGTTGCGCTCATGATTCATCATCATCGAGGTCAGCTATGACTAAGTCCCATGAACCTTGATCAGTTACCCTACCGGCATGCTCACCCGCTATTCGGCCATCATTCTGCTGTTCAGATACCTTGAATACTCTTTCCATTTGCCCAACTCGATCAGATGGTGCAAGCACCAACTCCAAACCCATTCCCTCCAGGATACGTAACAGAGTTGAAACACGCAGGTCCCCACCAGCCTCAATACGCTGGTACTGCTGCTGGGACATACCGATTTTCATCAGCATATCTTTTTGGTTCATCGATAAGCTCTTGCGCTGTTTACGGAGTTCGTGTGAAAGTTCAGTCAGGGTTTTCATGGCTACAGATCAAATAAGACAACGCAAACATCATATTAGCTGTAATTATCTAAATATACAACACCTTCATTGTATACAAGAGATAAAACAACAAATATATTGTGCGGAAACGCTAGGAGCCTGTCCGAGAATAGGGGCCGTAGCGAGGGAATGCCATTTTGAGTCAGATTTTTCGTGCATTTGAGGCGAATAGCAGCGCTATTTAACGATAATGGACGGAAAATCTGGCCAAAAGGGCGTTTCCGCAGTAGGTCTTCTATTCTCGGACAGGCTCCTACGTAGCAAGAGTGGAGGAGTGAGTATCAGGGAGAGACAAACAGCATCGACAGATCGAAAGCCTGCAGGTGCTTGGTGAGCGCGCCCACAGAGATGTCATCGACGCCTGTCCCGGCAAGCTCGCGGATGCCCTCGATGGTGACGCCGCCGGAAACCTCCAGCCTGGCGCGTCCATGGTTCAGGGCAACGGCGCGTTGCAGATCATCGGTTGAAAAATTATCCAGCAGCACCCGTTTTGCACCTGCATCCAGCGCCTGCTGCAACTCCTGCAGGGACTCGACTTCGATCTCCGTCTCCACGCCGGGAAATTTTTGCTGCGCATGCTGCAGCACGGCCTCGACCGAGCCTGCTGCCTGAATGTGATTCTCCTTGATGAGGATGGCGTCATACAATCCGATGCGGTGATTGTGACCGCCGCCGCAGCGCACCGCATATTTTTGCGCCAGGCGCAGGCCGGGAATGGTTTTACGCGTATCCAGAATCTTCACGCCCGTGCCCTCGACAGCCTGCGCATAACGGGATGTTTGCGTTGCAGTGCCTGAGAGGCTCTGCAGAAAATTGAGCGCCGTGCGCTCTGCAGTCAACAATGATCGCGCTTTACCATCGATCAGACAGAGTTGCTGGTTTTCCTTGACCCTGTCGCCATCAGCAACTCGCCAGCGGATCACGACATCGGCGTCAATCTGCCTGAACACCTCGTCAAACCAGCTGATGCCGCAGATGACTCCCGACTCACGGGCAATCACCTGCGCCTGCACAGGAAGCTCATCAGGCAGCAGTTCTGCTGTCAGGTCGCCACTACCAACGTCTTCTGCAATTGCCGCAGCGACCTGGCTTTGGATCTCCCCGACAGGCGGCAGTGTGAGTTGATCAATCATCAACAGCGAGCAGCTCCACATCAAAAATCAGGGTAGCATTGGGTGGAATCACGCCTCCGGCGCCTGCGGCCCCGTATCCAAGCTGCGGGGGAATCGTGAGCTTGCGTTTGCCGCCGACCTGCATGCCGGCAACACCCTCGTCCCAGCCTCGAATGACCTGTCCCTTGCCGAGACCAAATCGAAAAGGTTCATTACGATCGACGCTGGAGTCAAACTTTGTTCCATTCTCCAGATATCCGCTATAGTGCACCGTCACCATTTTCATGGCCACTGCCTCATCACCCTGCCCTGCTTCCAGCTCCTCGATCTTGAGACCCGAGTCAGTTATTTTTGCTGTCATGTTAAACTCCAAATATTGAATAGCCCGTTATTGT
>JADWMH010000251.1 GCA_015767355.1 Gammaproteobacteria bacterium | reverse complement strand
GAACAGTTCGATGCCTTTTGCCTGCGATTCCCTCCATGTGGTTGGCAGGTTTTCGAGAGATGCAAGCTGCGGATCCTCCAGCAGCAGGCGGAGCGCGTCGCGAAGGGGAGAGCGTTGCAGTTGAGACTGAGGCAATGATGAAGATTGGCGGCGTTGACGTTGCGGTTGCTGCGGGGTTTCCAGCCCCGTGAGATTGGAGAGTTGCTGCAACAGCATGTCATGCAGATTTCCGGCAGGGATCTGTTCAATGAGCGGATGCGCCAGATCGGCAAGCCTGGCGCGTCCGTCAAGGCTGGTGGTGTCAATGTCGGCAGAGAGGTGCTGAAACAGGAACCCGGAAAGCGACAGGGCCGTATCGAGGCGCTGCAGAAATTGCTCCTTGCCCTCCTTTCTGATTAAAGTGTCTGGATCTTCGCCGTCCGGCAGGAACAGGAAACGCGCCTCCCGGCCTGATTTCATCACAGGCAGGGTGGTTTGCAGCGCCTTCCACGCAGCGGCGCGCCCGGCGCGATCACCATCGAAGCAGAACACTACTCTTGGTGTGGTGCGATAGAGGAGTTCAAGATGGCGTTGAGTGGTAGCAGTTCCAAGGGTGGCGACGCTGTTGTGCAGACCAAATTGAGCCAGGGCAGCGACATCCATGTAGCCTTCGACAACCATGATCTGCAGTTTCCCCGAGCCTCCGTGACGCACTTCATGCAGGCCGTAGAGTATCTCGCCTTTATGAAAGACGGCTGTCTCCGGGGAGTTGAGGTATTTTGGCTTGCCATCGCCGAGAAGCCGTCCGCCAAAACCAACCACGCGTCCCCTGGTGTCTTTGATGGGGAAGATGATGCGTTCACGAAAGCGGTCGTACTCCTTTCCGCTGTCAGATGTCGATATCAGGCCTGCTTTGTGCAGCTGCTGCCGGCTATTTTGATCCCGGCCAAGTACATTGATCAAATTACTCCATCCGGGAGGTGCGAAGCCGATGTTGAACTCTGCAGCAACTTTTCCGCTCAGGCCGCGTTGTTTGAGGTAGTCTGTTGCCATTCCTGCTTCAGGATGCTGACGCAACTGCTGCTGGAAATAGTCGCTTGCCTGCTGCAGCATCAGGTAGAGAGAGGTGTGATCTTCGGCGGGTTTTCCGCCCCCGCTCCCTTTTGGAACTTCCATTCCGGCACTGTTTGCCAGTTCCTGGATGGCCTCAACGAAATTCAGGTGGTCATACTCCATCAAAAAGCCGATGGCAGTGCCGTGTGCGCCGCAGCCGAAGCAGTGATAGAACTGTTTTTGAGGGCTGACGGTGAAGGAGGGGGTTTTTTCAGTGTGGAAAGGGCAGCATGCTTGGAATTCCCGGCCTGCTTTTTTTAGTGGTACACGCGGATCGATCACCTCCACGATATCAATGCGTGAGAGGAGTTGGTCGATAAATTCCGGGGGGATCAAGCCTGCCATGAATGCAAGCTTAGCACTTGATGCGTGATTAGGTAGTCAGTTTCTGTTTGACCAGTGCACTGGCTGCACCCATGTCAGCGCGGCCCTGTAATTTTGCCTTCAACTGCCCCATCACCTTGCCCATATCTTTGGGAGATGCAGCGCCGGTGGAGGTAATGATTTCATCGATAATGACAGCAACTTCATCTTCGGAGAGCGATTCCGGGAGGTACTCTTTGATGATGGTTATCTCAAATGCTTCCTGCTCGGCAAGATCATTGCGGCCTGCATCGGTATACTGGGTGTAGGAGTCGCGACGCTGCTTGAGCATTTTTCCAAGCACCGCGATGACATCATCATCGCTGAGTTCCTTGCGGTTGTCGATTTCAATCTGCTTGATTGCCGACATCATCAGGCGTATGACTTGGCGGCGCTTTTTATCGCCACCCTTCATTGCCTTGATCTGATCTTTTTGCAGTGTTGCTTTCAACATTTTACTGCTGCTCAGTAACGGCGTTCCCAGCGGCGGTTCTCACGCGATATTTTTTTCTGATGACGTTTTACTGCGGCGGCTTTCTTGCGCTTGCGCTCCCAGGTTGGCTTCTCGTAAAATTCACGGCGTCGAACATCAGCCAGAACCCCGGCTTTCTCACAGGTGCGCTTGAAACGGCGCAGGGCAATATCAAAAGGTTCGTTTTCTTTAACGCGTACACTCGGCATGTGGTCCCCTCAAAGGAATTTATATGCATTCAATCAAATTAGCCGCTGAATTTTACTCTCTTTGTCTGGAATTGCAATAGTGAGCACGGCTCTGATAAGGTTTTTTTCTAAATCCGTACTTCACGGTGTGTCAGATGCCCATGTGGCAATATAATACATTATCGATAGCAGCTTGCCGGTCAAATTATGCGTGTACTTGGAATTGAAACCTCCTGTGATGAGACGGGAGTTGCGGTGTATGACTCTGACAAGGGTCTGCTTGGCGATATGCTGCACAGTCAGATTGCGCTGCATGCAGAGTATGGCGGCGTGGTTCCTGAACTGGCGTCACGTGATCATGTGCGCAAACTGATTCCTCTGATCGATGCGTTGTTGAAACAGTGTGGTCTGCAACCTGCAGATGTGGACGGCATCGCCTATACGCAAGGGCCGGGCCTGGTCGGGGCGCTGCTGGTTGGCGCTGCCACAGGCAGGAGCCTGGCATGGTCGCTGGATATCCCGGCTATCGGTGTTCACCACATGGAGGGGCATTTGCTGGCGCCGCTGCTGGAGGAGTCTCAGCCGGAATTTCCGTTTCTTGCGTTGCTGGTCTCCGGGGGGCATACACAGCTTGTTGAGGTCAAACAC
>JADWMH010000250.1 GCA_015767355.1 Gammaproteobacteria bacterium | reverse complement strand
TCTATCGGGATATCAGGCGCGATCGAAGGGAAACGTCAGCACCTCGCTTATGTGATCAACGTCGCAGCGCAGCATCAGCAATCTGTCGACTCCCAGCGCCACGCCGGAACATTCCGGCAAGCCATATTCAAGTGCGTGAAGAAAATGTTGATCCGGCGGCAACTGCTCCTGACCGGCTCGCTGGCGCTTCAGATTCTCTGCTTCAAAGCGTCGCCGCTGCTCAGCGGCATCCGCCAGTTCATGAAAGCCATTCGCCAGCTCCATACCCTGAAAATAATATTCGAAACGCTCTGCAACCCGTGGATCCTGTGCCGAGAGTTGCGACAGTGACGCCTGTGCAGCTGGATAATCATACACAATCACCTCTTTCTGCTGCTGCAGCCACGGGCCGACGCAGAGCTCGAACAGTATCTCGATGAGCCATTCAGATTGGACAGATTCAGGGATAACAACGCCAGCAGCCTCTGCCCTCTCCTGCAGCTCCGCATCAGTCGCAGTAAAGAGATCCAGGCCTGTATGGATGAGAAAAAGATCGGCATAGCGGAGACGTTGTGCTGCAGCGCAACCCGGCAGCAGCTGCACCAGCAATGCGTCCACCTCGTCCATCAATTGAAAATGGTCGTAATCGATACGATACCACTCCAGCAGGGTGAACTCTGGATTATGCAGGCGGCCGCACTCACCATTGCGAAAAGCACGGCAAATCTGAAAGATCGAACCACTGCCCGCTGCAAGCAGGCGCTTCATCGGAAATTCAGGTGAAGTTTGCAGATAAAGCGGCTCTGGTCGATGACTGCCCGGCGGACGAAAACCTGACAGCATCGGATCGATTGCTGCATCCGGGTTCGCCGAGGATGAGAGAACCGGAGTCTCGACTTCAAGCACACCCCTGTGAGTAAAAAAGCGGCGAATCTCGCTCAACAGAGAGGCGCGTTCCTGCAGCAACCGGATTGAGGCGGAGGGTCTCCAGGAATTCATATCTGGAAGTGAAACCAAATTTCAGACTGATGAGGCCTGAAAGAGATTATTTTCTCTCGCCAAGACGCAAAGCCCGCCAAGAAAACCCTTTGCGGTCTTGGCGTCTTCGCCTACACGGATGTAGGTGAGGGGCGTGAGCAGGACGCGGAAGCTTTGCGAGAGTCATTATTGAGATTTGACCGAGTGATAGTGAAAAAGATGTTGAAAATATCAAGGATTACGCGCGCGAGACATACTCTCCGCTGCGGGTATCCACTTTTACCACCTCATCGATCTGCACGAATAGCGGCACCCGTATTACGGCGCCTGTTTCGAGAGTAGCGGGCTTTCCTCCACCGCCCGAAGTATCCCCCTTGAGGCCGGGGTCAGTATCCGTAACACGCAGTGTCACAAAGTTGGGCGCTTCGACAATCAGCGGATTGCCGTTCCACAGAGTCACGTTGCAATCGTCCTGCTCCTTGATCCACTTGATGGCATCGGAAATTGCGGCTTCAGCAGCGGCATACTGCTCGAAACTCTGCGGATCCATAAAGTGCCAGAATTCACCATCGGTATAGAGGTATTGCAGTGTGGTTTCCAGCACATCAGCCGCCTCAACACTCTCACCGGACTTAAACGTCTTTTCGATCACACGGCCTGTTTTCAGGTTTCTGATCTTGACTCGACTGAAGGCCTGTCCTTTTCCGGGTTTGACGAATTCATTTTCAATGATTGAATATGGGTCATTATCAAGTATAAACTTGAGACCACTGCGGAATTCGTTGGTATTGTAGGTTGCCATTGTTTCCTCGAAAGCAGCAAATAGATAAACTTTACTATGATACCCCGAAGCGCAACAATACCAAAGACCCCGTCCTGGCAGCAGCAGATGGCCCGCTCCTTTACCCGGCTCTCCACACTACTCGAATGGCTCGACATCGACGGTGCTGAACTGCCTTTTCGGTGCGATGACTCCTCTTCATTTCCGTTAAGAGTCACCCTGGATTTTGCATCACGCATGCGCATGGGTGATGCCGGCGACCCGCTGCTGCTGCAAGTTTTGCCACAGCAGCAGGAGTCGGCTGTTGTAGACGGATATAGTCAGGATCCGGTTGGCGACATGAATGCGGCGGTTTCACAGGGAATCCTTCAAAAATATAATGGACGCGCCCTGCTGATCACCACCGCTGTCTGCGCCATTCACTGCCGCTACTGTTTTCGCCGCCACTTCCCTTATCAACAGCAGCATCTTGAGCAGCAGCTTTGCGATCAGACCCTGGAAAAACTGAATGTTCCGGATATCAGCGAAATCATACTCAGCGGCGGCGACCCGCTGACACTCAACGATCAGCGTCTGGCACAGCTGTTGTTGCAGCTGAAACAACTCCCCTATCTGAAGCGGTTGCGCATCCATACACGCATGCCCGTCATTCTCCCTTCGAGAGTTACACCTGAATTGGTCGAGATGCTGCGGAATTTCCCGCTGCCGGTGACAACAGTGCTGCATATCAATCACCCAAACGAACTCGACAAGAGTGTCGCCACAGCCTTGCATCAACTGCGTCAGAGCGACACGCACATCTTGAATCAGGCAGTACTGCTCAAAGGGATCAATGACTCTTCAGAAATACTGAAGGAGTTGTGTGAAAAAGGTTTCGACATGGGAATCCTTCCCTACTATGTGCATCAGCTGGACAAAGTGCATGGCAGTGCGCATTTCCAGGTCTCGAGAGAACGCGCACTCGAGCTTGAGGAGCAGTTGAGAAAGCAGCTGCCCGGTTATCTGCTTCCAAAGTTTGTCACGGAGATCGAAGGCAAAGA
>JADWMH010000012.1 GCA_015767355.1 Gammaproteobacteria bacterium | reverse complement strand
AAACAGCCTCTCCAGGTGCTGTTTCTCATCATCCAGCATTGGCCCTTGTTCTTGCAGGATAACGGATTAGCCGACATGAGTATTTAACATAGATTGATTTTTATCAAAATGTTAGCGAAAATTTCAACTTGAATGCAGAAAAACCCGTTTTATTGATTTAAATCAATTAATCGGGCTGTTACAAAAAACCTGAGAAATTTAAGATAGTCCCATCCAGTTGTTTTGAGAATCAGGCGGATGGCAATTCCACAATCTGATGAGTTCAACATCTTAATGAATAAAAGACCCAATTTGCAGCAATGTGCTGACCCGCAGACCGAGTGCATCGCATGCCCGATTCGAAAAATGGCTCTGTTTCGCGGTGTTCCCGAAGAGGAGCTCGGCTGGACACAGGAGTTTCGTGATGCTCAGTATCTGCTGCCCGCAAGAGAGACTCTCTATCGGGAGGGCGATATTGCACACTCGATCTACACCCTGTTTGACGGCTGGGTGATTCTTTTCAAGATCCTCGACAACGGTAAACGCCAGATCCTGCGTTTTGTGCTTCCAGGTGATTTTTTCGGATTTCAGGTCAACGGAACTGGAGCAGGCGCCGGATACACGCATGGTGCACAAGCCCTCGTGGGGAGTACTCTGTGTGTTTTTCCACGCACCCGGCTGCGCTCGATGATGGAGAAACAACCGCAGCTGGCGATCGGGCTTGCAGAGATGGGGATGCATGACATGACCCTGTGTCAACACCACCTGATCGGCACCGGGCGGAAAAATGCCAGGGAGAGCATCGCTTTTCTATTGTTGGAACTCTTCTACAGGGTGCGCATGCAGATGCAAAACGGCTTTGATGAAGCCACTGATTCGATCATTTTCCCTCTCACCCAGGAGGATATAGGCGACGCTATCGGGCTGACTTCTGTGCATGTCAACCGTGTACTCAAGGAGATGGAGAGAGAGGAATTGATTCGCTGCCAGAGAAAGCGCCTCACGATTCTCGGTGAAGAGACGCTGATGGAGATCGGTCAGTTTGACCCCGGTATGATAGCGCCGAAGGAGCTGGTTTGAGACCCGGTTGGTCAGTATATTGCCATTTCGACCGCAGGAAGAAATTCTGGTGGGATGCGCTCCGCTTATGCCACCCTACGTGACTGTTCCATCACTAGAAATCTTGAGTAGCCGACATCTTTACAAAAAAGTCAAATTTCAATCATGACTCTCGCAAAGACGCGAAGCTCGCCAAGAAAAACCTTTGCGGTCTTTGCGCCTTTGCGAGAGAAAATGATCTCTTCCATGCCTCGTTAGTCTGGGACTTGGTCTCGCTATTCTGTGTTTATCTGTGTGCATCTGTGGTTAAAAAACCTTATAACACCAGAACAGCATCCATCTCCACACCGGCATCTTTCGGTAGTGCAGCTACGCCGATGGCTGCACGCGCCGGATAGGGCTCTTCAAAATACTCCGCCATCACCTCGTTGACCAACGGGAAATTGCCCAGGTCGGTGAGAAAAACGTTCAGCTTGGCGACATCTGCCAGTGAACCTCCGGCAGCTTCCGCCACCGCCTGCAGATTGTCTAAGACACGCATGATCTGCGCCCGCATATCTCCCGCCACCATCTCCATGCTCTCAGGAACAAGCGGTATCTGCCCTGAAAGATAGACGGTGGTGTTCACCTTGACAGCCTGTGAATAGGTTCCTATCGCCTGCGGCGCCTTGTCAGTCTTAATGATCTCTCTGTTCATAAACGTATTTCCTTTGATGGTGCCGGTTCGTATTATATCAATAACTCCGCACTGGGTAGCAGGGTTGGGATTTGCCTTTCAGGGCTGTATTAAACAGGGATGTTTTATCAGAGCGTACAGGGATGTATTCACAGCGGCGCTGAAAGGCATGTCCCGAGCCTGCGTATAGGACGTTATTCGATCATAGCCTGCGCAGTATCGATGGCAGCAACGAGACTGCCGATCTCTGCCCTGCCTGTACCGGCGAGATCCAGCGCCGTGCCATGGTCGACCGAGGTTCGCACAAGCGGCAGCCCGAGCGTGATATTTACCGCCCTGCCAAAACCCATGTGTTTCAATACAGGCAATCCCTGATCATGATACATGGCGACAACTGCATCGGCATGCTTCAGATAACGGGGGGTAAAAAGAGTGTCAGCCGGAAGTGGCCCATGACTGGAAACACCCTCTTCCCGCAGGGCCTCCAGCGCAGGCGCAATGATCTCCAACTCCTCTGAACCCAGGTGGCCGCCTTCACCGGCATGCGGATTGAGTCCACACACCAGAATTTCCGGAGAGTCGATGCCAAAGCGACTCTGCAACTCATGATGCAGGATGCGCATCACTTTATTGATCAGTTCAGAGCTGATCGCAGCAGGAACCTCTGACAGTGGCAGATGGGTGGTTATCAACGCAACCCGCAGCCCCTCGCAGGCCAGCATCATAACCGGATAACCTCCTGTTTGCGCAGCGATATATTCGGTATGGCCGCTAAAGGAAAACCCACCGTCATTGATCACGCCTTTATGCACCGGGTTGGTCACCATGGCGCAAAAATCACCGCTGAGACAGCCTTTGACTGCGATATCGAGAGTTTCCAGCACCATTGCACTGTTCACAGCATTGAGTTTTCCACAAACTACTTCGCCGGGAAACGTGACTGGCAGCAGATTCATGACACCGGATTGATGCACCATGCGGCCGTCTGCAGCATCAAGAAGATGCAGGGAGAGCTGCATATCCAACTGCAGCGCCCTGTGCGCGAGCACATCAGGATCACCTATAAACAGCAGTTCACCATGCTGCTGCTGTATCAGTTGTATGCAGAGGTCCGGGCCAATGCCTGCCGGCTCCCCGCATGTCACCGCAATGCGTCGATTCACTCAGCAGGATCCAGAAATTTTTCTACATAGGCCTGCTGGCGTATCCTGCGCGTCAGCAGGGCAACATTCTCTTCGATTTTGCGTTGCTGTATTTTTTCACGTGCTGCATCACGCGCTGCGGTGTCGGCGCCCTGATGATTACGCCGCCCCAAAACTTTCAGGATATGCCAGCCGAACGGGGACTGAAAGGGCTGGCTGACCGCATTGACCGCGGTGCGATCCATGACAACCTGAAACTGGGGTGTGGCCACACCCGGTGACAACCAGCCCAGGTCTCCGCCATTCAGTGCAGAGGCGGTATCATCAGAAAACGCCCGTGCGATATCAGAAAAAGATTCTCCGTTCTGGATACGCGAGCGAAATTCCTGCAGCTCCATTTTTGCAGCTTTGTTGGAACGCGTCTCTCCGGTGCGCAGCAGAATATGCTGCGAGTGAATCTGCGTCACAGTGCTGGATTTCCCCACCGATCCATAAAGCGCCAGATAATCATCGATCTCAGAATCTGTTACCTGGACCATGCTGCTGAGCATTTTGCGCTGAAAATTTCGCATCAACAACTGCTCGGCGATGTTCTTGCGCAGGGCGCCGTAATCCTGTCCCTGTTCCTTCAATACCTCTTTTAGAAAAGCTACCGTGATTTTATTTTGTGCTGCAATTATGGCTACGGCTTCATCGATCTCAGCTTCTGTCACCTTGACGCCGCTTTTTACGACGGAAAGCTGCAAAGCCTTGTTCGAGATCAGTTTTTCCAACACCTGGTCTTCGTGCTGCTTTTTTGAAACACCCGCAGGCCTGGGAGAACCCCGCAGTGCGCGATTGAGTTCCGATCGGAGAATCACATCATCGTCAACCACCGCAACAATCTGGTCAATCGGGCGGGCTGCCTGCAGGGGTAACGACATCATCAGCAGGGCGGCAACTATCAATAGTCTTGTCATGTTCATTAAATTTTCCAAAAAGCTCAAAACAGTGTAATGCTTTAGGTTTTATGTCTACCTAAAGCCTAAAACCTTTTAATAATACTCGAAACCATCATAACCGTAGACATTTTTCGACAAAACGGAGTCTATTCCTCCTGAGCCAATTCCACCAAGGCCCTTCAGCTCCAACTGCAGATAAAAACCCAGGTCATCAGCTAAACCATTGTCCGTAATACTCTGCCGAGCAACAGCCCGCAAACGCCAGCAACAGGAGTCATATTCAATGCCGGCTATCGTATCCAGTGACTTATTATCGAGCAATGAATACTGCCATCGCCCCACGGCATTCATATTTGTGCTCAACGGCATACGGAAAGAGAAATCTGTAAATTCAGCTGGTTGCGAGCGATCTTTTCGGTATGCAACGCTGAGAAAGCGTTTCATCAAATCGTCATGATAGCTGAGGCGCAACAAACTTTTCTCAACAAGTTCTTCATGCGGATCCCACTGCAATACAGCCTCTGTCGACCACAAATCAGTCAAGCGAGCATAGAGTTCGCCGACAAATTGCGATGTATCGGTATTTTCTATCTGATCCGGGAACGCTGCTGCACTACGCTCATCGATGTAGTAGATCTGTCCAAAACTTGCCCGCAGCCATTCTATTTGACTGCTGTCGTCAATAAATCTGGTGGTCACCGCAGCTGTAATCTGATTGGCCCCCCCGATACGGTCGAATCCTGCATAACGATTTTCACGAAACAGGTTTGCAAAGCTGAAGTCAGCAAGCTTGGTATCAAAAATCGGAATATCTTCCTGGTCTTTGAAGGGCGTATAGAGGTAGAAGAGCCGGGGCTCCAGCGTCTGGTGACCACCATGATCGAACCACTCTGCCTGACGCTCATACAAGAGTCCTGCATCAGCAGAGAGGGTATAGAGATTGCGTGTAATCGTCGCGGGATCGTCCGGGCTGACATTCTCCAGATTGTAGTCTGTATAATGGCCTGTGAGCATGCTTTTCACATGTCCCCAGGGCTTTATCCAGTCAACTCCCACAGCAGGGCGCAGATGAAACCGCCCTCCATCCACCGAATTGTCTCTTTCAAAGCGCGTCAGCTGGGCATCAAGGCGGCTCACCAGGCCATAGCTGTGAACCTTGTACCAGTTAAAATCCAGCTGGGGCATGCGCCGATATGGTTCGGCGGTCTCATCATCGATCACCTGAAGATTTTCCACCAAAAGGTTAGAACTCCAGTTCTCTTCATCATAACTGAGTCGCGCCGCCTGGGTTGCGTAGCGGCTGCTCCTGAGTGACAGATTGCTGCTGAAATCCTCAAGATAGTCATTGTCAGAGAGATAGTTGTAATTAATATCCGCCTTCAGATGCGTATTGAATCGTGATTGATCCTTGACACTGATTACGTAGCGTGTCTGATCACCATCTGAGTATTTGGGGTCATGAAAAGCGATATCGGCAAACAGGCTGCCTGTGTGGATCGGGGTCAAATAGCGAAACTCAGCCCCCATCAATGCACCGCGTTCAGAGGTAATACGTGGATTCAGGGTTGCATCGTAATTGGGCGCGATGTTGAAATAGTAAGGTGTTGCGATATCCAACCCCCTGCTTTCAGAGTAGCCAATTTTGGGAACCAGAAAGCCGCTCTTGCGGCTGTCGTCGAGCGGAAACGAAAAACCCGGAAGCGCTGGAGTCGTTACTCCCTTAAATGAAATCCTTGCGCCTGTTGCCTTGCCAACGCCATTTTCCCTGTCAATATCGATGCTTTTTGCAGAGATGCGCCAGACTTCATCCTCCGGCGGGCAGGTGCTGTAGGTGATGTCGTACAGTCTGGAAATCCCTTTCTCCCTGGCATTAGCGCTGCTGGCCTTGCCCTGGCCACCAACCTCCAGGATGCGATAGCTGACATTTTGCAGATCAGCCGTGCGGCTGTTGAGATCCACCGTCGCACTCTGCGCATCCACCTCGAAACCGGCTTGCCGCCAGCCCACATCCCCTGTCGCCGTTGCCTGGTTCAGCTTGCGTGAATAGCGAATCTCATCAGCAGTGACTCTCTGTTGAGCATGTCTCATCTGCACATTGCCGCTGAAAACCAGCAACTCGTTTTTCATGAAGAGTTCACCGCTGTCTGCAACAATTTTGACCTTGTCAGTGAGATCCTTCACCTCCTCGAAGACAATTGTGCGTGCCTGACAGGACGGTGTAATGCTCCCGGCTGAAGTTGAGGCTGTCAATAACAACAGCGCTGGCATGGTCAAAAGATGAAACTTTCTCACGCGACTGGTGTTCTCTATTAGAATAGGCTGCTGAGACTTGATCTTTTAATCTCTCGCAAAGACGCAAAGAGTTTTTCCTGGCGGGCTTTGCGTCTTTGCGAGAGTCATGATTAAAATTTGATTCATTTGTAAAGATGATTGGTCACTCAAGGATTACAAAATAACTCATGCGCACAATGCTTCGAATTCTATCTTTGGCCGCAATCATCGCAGTCACCCTGTTGGTGGTGAAACTGCTGATCGCTTTTAAACCGCCTCCCAAAAACGAGACCAGAGAAGCACAGGTTACCCGTGTTCAGACTGTCATTGTAACAGCTAAAACACTAAAACCCACGTTACAGGTAACCGGGCGCCTGGAGCCGGCGCGCCGCGCCAATTTATACTTTCAAATCCCCGGCATCATCACCAGCGTAAAAATTGAGCCCGGACAGCGTATAGAGAAGGGAGAAGCACTGCTGATGATCGATGCAGACGACTACCGGGATCGTCTGCGCGAGACAGAAGCGATGCTGCAGCAGGAGACCGCTGGAATCGAACGCGATCGCGAACTGCTGGCGTTAGCGATACATAATGAACAACTTTCGCAAGCCGAGGTCGATCGACTCGGCAAACTGGGCAGCAAGCTCAGTTCGCAGTCATCACTCGATGCTGCACAGCAAAAACTGACACAGCTGCGCGGTGAGCATCTGCGTCTCAAGTTTGCCCTCGATACCGCGCAACAGCGCATCGCCCTGAAAAAAGCGGCGCGCGACAAGGCGCAGCGCAATGTTGAAAGAACCACCTTGCGCGCTCCATTCGACGGACTCGTCAACCAGGTCAGTGTCGATCCCGGCGACTATGCAACAACCCTGAGTGGTATGGCGGTGGAGATCATTGACGCGCAGCTCGAGGCGCGCTTCGATCTTCCCGCCTCCGTCGTCAAGGGACTGCAGCAGGGAGCAACCATCATGGTCACAATCGATAGCAGGGAGTACAGTGGAACACTGGTCTCAATCCAGCCTGATCCCGATGCAACCACCGCCACCCATCCTGCTCATATAGCCATTGGCGGCAAGGAGTTGATTCCCGGTCAGATAGCGCTCATCGAGCTGCCGACAGCCGCTGCATCCGATGCGACAGTGGCGCCGGTAACCGCGCTGCTGAATGATGACGGCAGGCATTCGCTGTTCGTTGTCAATCAGCAAAAACTGGAACGACGCAATATCATCCCGGGCATCCGCCACAATGGTTGGCAGCAGATCAGAGAGGGCGTCGAACCCGGTGAGGTAATCGTCGCACGGGATGTTGCCGCTCTCGCAGATGGAGAGCACGTGGAAGCGGAAGAGATGGCTGAATGATCGATTTCTCCATCCGCAACCCTCTGCTGGTCAATCTGTCGCTGATGCTGGTGACTCTGGTGGGGCTGCTCTCATGGGCGGCCATGCCGCAGGAGATGTTTCCCACAGTCCAGGAGGACAAGGTGCAGATCATCACCCTCTACGAAGGGGCTGCGCCGGAGGAGGTAGAGCGCCAGGTGACCCTGCCGCTGGAAGAGGAGCTCGACAGCCTGGCCGATGTGGATGTCATGACCTCCACCAGCAGCGAGGGGATCTCCAAAATTCTGATCAAGCTCAAAAGCGGCGCCGATGCGGATGATTTTCTGCGTGATGCGAGAAACGCCATCGACAAGGTGATTCCCGACATTCCCAAAGAGGTCGATGAGCCCACCATGACGCGCCTGGAGAGCCGTTTTCCAGTGATTTCGCTGAGCCTCTATGGCGATGTCTCGCGTGACTACCTCAATCAGCTTGCCGATGATACGCGCCGGGAGCTGGCGCAGTTAAAGGATGTCGCCTCGGTCGGCATCGCCGGTGACCGTGAATGGGAGCTGTGGGTCATTGTCGATCCGGCAAAACTGGCCGCCTATCACGTCACTCTTGAACAGATCGCACAGGCATTGCGCAGCAACCTGCGTGATCTTCCGGGTGGATCACTGCGCACCAGCGAAGGAGATATCCGTCTGCGTGGCATCGGCACGGCTCCGCAGCAGCAGGCGATGGCAAAAATACCAATCCGCAGCAACGACGAGGGCGGTGTACTGCGCCTGGGCGATATCGCCGGCAGCGAACTGCGATTTGCCGAATCTGTCACGCTGGGACGCTTTATGGGCAAACCCTCCGTCAATCTCACCATCAACAAAACCTCCGGCGGCTCGACCATTGAAGTTGCCGGGATGGTCAGGGAGTACGCCGATGCATTGCAGCAGCGGCTCCCTGCCGGGGTGGGCTCCGGCTTCTTCAGCGACTTCTCCGTGTATGTCAAAACCCGTCTCAACACCGTGACCTCATCAGGTATCGTCGGTCTGACACTGGTGCTGCTGTCGCTCTATCTACTGCTGAATTTTCGCGTTGCCGGCATCACGGCACTGGGAATTCCGCTCTCCTTTTTAACAGCGGTGATCTTCATCCACTATGCCGGATACAGCATCAACATGGTGTCTCTGTTCGCCTTTCTGGTCGCCCTGGGCATCGTCGTTGATGACGCCATCATCGTGACTGAAAATGTCTATCGTCACGTTGAGGAGGGGATGGAGCCGCATCATGCCGCCAGCCAGGGCGCCAAAGAGGTCTTCTGGCCTGTCATCGCATCTACCGCCACCACCATTGCAGCCTTTATGCCGATTTTCGGCATCACCGGCACCATGGGCGCATTCATCTCGGTCATCCCCGCCGTGGTGATCGCCTCACTGGCAGGATCGCTCATCGAAGCTTTCGGCATACTGCCGTCGCATGCCGCAGAGTGGCTCAAACCGGCATCAGCGCGCAAGGATCATCGCGCCGTGTGGAAGCGCATGAACCTGAACTATCTGAAACTGCTGCGCGCAGCTCTGCACTACCGCTACCATACGGCATTGATCACCATCGGCGTGCTCGCCATTGTCGTCACCATCGCAGTCACCCGCATCCCGTTTCTGCTGTTTGGTCATGTCGATGTAGGACAATTCTTTATCAATGTAGAAGCCCCGGTGACATACACCCTGGAGGAGTCATCCGAACTGGCGCAGCAGATGGAGCAGATGCTGTTCGAGCAGCTTGAAGAGGATGAACTGAGTACCGTGCTGACCAATATTGGCGTCACTTTCATCGACTTCAACCGGGTAAAATTCGGCAATAATCAGATTCAGCTGATCGTTGATCTGGAAAAGAGAAAGCCAATAGGGTTCATCGAAAACTATGTCTCGCCCATTGTCAGTCTCAAGTTCAATCGTGAAGGAAGTCGCGAACGGCCGACCGACGAGATCATCAACGACATCCGTGAACGCATGCTGAAGATTCCCGGCATCAGCAAGCTCTCCATTTTGCGGCCCTCGGGCGGCCCCGAAGGCAAGGATATCGAGGTGGGCATAGCCGGAGAGGAGGTTGCCGTGCTGCAGCAGCAGGCGCAGATGCTGACCACATTTCTGCACAAAATCCCCGGTGTGCACGATGTGCAGCATGATATGGAGCCGGGAAAACTGGAGTACCGTTACCAGCTCAATGAACACGGCAGGCAGCTCGGACTCTCCCAGGAGAATCTGGCAAATGCGCTTCGAACCGGCTTTCTCGGTCTGGAAGTCACCCAGGTCAACTGGCGCAACAAGCGTATTCCGGTGCGGCTGATCTACCCGCAATCGATCCGCCACAGCAATTTTCAGCTGGAGCAATTGCCAATCACGCTCGAAGATGGACGCACCATCTATCTTGGAGATGTCGCGAAAATCGAAAAAAGCCGCGGCTTTGACAGCATTCGCCGCCGTGATATGGAACGCCTTGCCAGTGTAACAGCCGACGTGGACTCCAGCATCATCACGCCTAACGAAGTGGTTGAGAAAATCGATGCCGCATTCGGCAATCTCGCGGAAACTCTTCCAGGCTACAGACTGCTATACCTCGGTTCCAAGAAAGAGGCCAACGAGTCGATGGACGGTATGAAGAGGGCCGGAGTGATCGCTCTCTTCGTCATCTTCTTCATTCTTGCCGCGCTGTTCAAATCGGTGCTCGACCCGTTCGTGGTGATGATCTCCATCCCCTTTGGCCTGATCGGCGTGATCATCGGCCACCTGCTGTTCGGCATCCACATCCAGTTTTTATCGATGATCGGTTTTCTGGCACTCTCCGGAATTGTCGTTAATGACTCCCTGATCCTGGTCGACTTTGCCAGAAAACTGCGCAGCAGAGGTTTGAACCGCATGGACGCCATGGTCGAAGCGGGGCGCATGCGTATTCGCCCGATCATGCTCACCACCATCACCACTTTTCTGGGTATATCGCCGCTGATCTTTTTTGCCACAGGGCAGA
Organism: Gammaproteobacteria bacterium; assembly: GCA_015767355.1. Lineage (GTDB taxonomy): Bacteria > Pseudomonadota > Gammaproteobacteria > Chromatiales > Chromatiaceae > Sva-25. The sequence goes on along the minus strand of JADWMH010000012.1, from coordinate 10,274 downwards.
CCGCCTTTCTCGCTCCCATGGCGATCAGCCTTGGTTTCGGTCTGTTGTTTGCCACCGGACTGATCCTGGTTGCGCTGCCAAGTTTTTATATGATTGCCGATGATATGCGACAATTCAGCTCCAGAATTTTTCATAAACTATTCGCCACAGAGAAGAGTAATGCCTGAACGCCTCTCCAAACTCAATAACTGGTTAACCAATGACTGCGGCATCAAGGACTACAGCCTCAATCCACTGTTTGGCGATGCCAGCTTTCGCCGCTATTTCCGCGTCACCCTGGCGGATGGAGCAACCCGCATAGCCATGGATGCACCACCACCGCAGGAGGATTGCCACCCTTTCGTCGATATCAGCAAACGCCTTGAAGCAGCCGGGGTACATGTACCGCATATCCATGCTGAGGATCTGCAGCAGGGATTTCTGCTGCTCGAAGACCTTGGCGATACCCTCTATCTTGAAAAACTCAATGATGAGACAGCACCCCGGCTCTATGGCGACGCACTTGGCGCCCTCTCTGCCATGCAGGCCTGTACGAGCATTGATGATTTGCCGCATTACGATGATGAACTGCTCGGTATGGAGCTGGAGCTGTTTCGCGAATGGCTGTGTCAAAAACACCTTGGGCTCACACTCACTGATGATGAGAGCCGTATGCTGGACCAGCTGTTCGCCATGCTGATCGACAATGCCCGGCAGCAACCGCAGCATTTCGTACATCGCGATTACCATTCGCGCAATTTGATGCTGGTCGCAAGCCATGGACCTGGCGTCATCGATTATCAGGATGCCGTCATCGGGCCCATCACCTACGACCTGGTGTCACTGCTGAAGGACGCCTATATTCGCTGGCCGCTTGAACAGGTCGACAGCTGGGCCGAAGGCTACTGTGAACTGGCGATTCAGTCAGGCCTGATGCCGCGGGAGGATGAAACCAGATTCCAGCGCTGGTTCGACCTCATGGGCATACAGCGCCACATAAAGGTTGCCGGTATCTTCGCCCGGCTCTATCTGCGTGACGGCAAAGAGGGGTATCTCGATGATATTCCGCTGGTGCTGGAGTACATCATGGCGATGGTCGCAAGATACCCCGAACTGCGTGCATTAGGAGCCTTCATCAACAACAGGATTAAACCGCACCTTTCATAAAGAGACGCACATCGGTAAACTGTAACCTGACAAGAAACTCCCAAGGTTCTTACAAATCTCGTAGATAGTGAGTTTTGTCATCTCGAACGAATGTGAGAGATCTTATTGATCAAAACGTTAAGATTTCTCCTTTCAGTCGAAATGACAGTTTTTGAGAGTTTTGCAAGAAGCTTTCTCAACATCGAATAATGGATGTGAACTTATGAAAACCAAGAGATTCCTGAAATGCTTTGTAGGCCTGACCGCTGTATCACTCCTCTCTCCCCTGGCTGCAGAGCCTGAAAAGGAGGCTGAGCCGGTCGCGCGTTCCGTGACGGTCATCGACCATCAGGATAATTACCGCGATGCGTGGGTTGGATACAGCGACGGCACGGTCCAATATTGTCTTGGTGGCGGCGAATCCGTCGGACCAACCTGGGCAAACTGCGCCGAGGCAGGAAATATCCCGGATGCGGCGGTGACGGCCATTGCCGCCGATGGCAAATTTCGCGAGGCATGGGTGGGCTTTTCCAACGGATCTCTTTATCGATGCAAAGGAGGAGCCGACCTGCAGATTCCCTGGACCAGTTGCAACAAAGCTCCTGTTAAAGTAGCCGAGAAAAAATAGCTTAATGAGTCCCTGCAGCTGATGTCTGCCGTATCGCCTATGAAAATCATGCGTTTATTCAGTATTACTCTTGTTGTGGCCCTGAGTGGCTGCACTTCTGTTCCTGTGCATCATGCAGTTCCAAAAAACCTTATAACAGAGGCTGCGCTGGCGGGAGTTCCACATGGTCGTTTCTGGGGTGACGAGCTGCCCAAATTCACCAGTGAGTCACTGCTGAAAATGTCACATGCCGAGGCTCGTCGAAGCTTCTCAGGGATATACGCCAAACCACACGACTATCTTGCTATCTCCGGGGGCGGCGCCAATGGCGCCTTTGGCGCCGGATTGCTTGCAGGCTGGTCAGCAGCAGGCACTCGTCCCCAATTTACCATGGTAACCGGGGTAAGCACCGGAGCCCTGACAGCTCCATTTGCATTTCTTGGATCCGACTATGATGATCAACTCAAGGAGATTTACACAACGATATCAACGAAGGATATAGCGACAAAACAGAATATTATCGCAGTCGCATTGGGTGATTCACTGGCGCATACTGAACCGCTGCAAAAATTGCTGAAAAAATATATCACTGCTGAAATGATCGACGCTATCGCCACGGAAACCAATAAGGGTCGGCGTCTTTTTGTCGGCACAGTCAACCTTGAAGCCGGTCGTTCAGTCATCTGGAACATAGGATTTATAGCCGCCAGCAACAGGAGTGATAAAGTCGAGTTGATTCACAATATCCTGCTTGCTTCAGCATCCATTCCTGTTGCTTTCCCTCCAGTCTCCATTCCTGTCGAGGCCAATGGCGTCCTCTATGATGAATTACACGTTGACGGCGGAACCGGATCCCAGGTGTTCGTCTATCCAGCGGCAATTGACTGGCGAAAGATCAAAAAGGTGCTCAAGGTGAAGGGTAAACCCAATGTCTATGTCATCAGAAACTCGTTTCTGGACCCTAACTATCTCGGCATGAAGCGTAATCTTCTTCCCATCGGCATGCGCACCATCGACTCATTGATCAGAACACAGGGCATCGGCGATCTCTACCAGATCTATGCTTTGACGAAACGGGATGGAAATGAATTCAATCTCGCCTATATCCCCCCGGATTTTACCGAGGAGCCAAAAGAGGAGTTTGATCCGGCCTACATGAGCAAACTCTTTGAGCGGGGATATCAGATGGGGATCGGCGGCTATCCGTGGAAAAAAGCGCCGCCAGGATTTATCATTCATTGATAGCGAGCCTCTTGCAAAACGCGTAATTAGTAAGGCTTGTCATCTCGAACGAATGTGAGAGATCTGGTTTATCAATAAGTTAAGATTTCTCCTTTCAGTCGAAATGACAGCTTTTGAGAGTTTTGCAAGAGGCTCTAGCGTAAGCGAGTTTAATCGAAGTAATCACTTACTTACGTGGTGTGTCACCCAACCTTCGCGTTACATGCCTTGAGACCAATACAGTCGAATCTCTTCACGGTGCAACCTGAACCACTGCAGTGCAATTGTCGGCATCGCTGAATCAATCTTTCCCTGATCAAGCCACTCAAATGCTGTTTTGCTGCTGACAACCCTGACCTTGATATCCTCTCCCTCCTCTTCAAGGCCATGAACTCCACCAAGTGCGGATGTGTCGGTGAATCCAAAATAGAGATGGATCTGTTCACTGCTTCCGCCGGGAGTTGAATAGTATCGCTGTATAAATTGCAGTTGCGTGATGTGACATCCAGCCTCTTCCATTGCTTCCCTGACAGCGACACTCTCCGGCGATTCATGCGGCTCCTGGTAGCCTGCAATAATCTCGATCAGCCAGGGACCGGAAGGATCATCCAATGCTCCGATGCGAAATTGTTCAACAAGAACCAGCTCGTCACGCACCGGATCATAAGGCAGCAGAGCGACAGCATCACCCTTCTCCAACAACTCTCGTCTCAACAACGGACTCTCACCACCTGCAAAGAGTTGATGCGTGATCTTGAGTTCCGAGAGTTGAAAAAACCCCTGGAAGATGGTTTTCCTGTTTACTACCGACCATTTCATTTTTGTCATTTTACCTGTAGTAGGAGTGATATTTCTTCACTATAAAGCGACCAGTCCATCGAATTTAGTGAATACTCACTTCGTTTTACTTTCTGCCTGCTACCAACCTAAAACAGAAGTGTTGTACTCTCCACTATTATCCCAGTAAAATTACAACTACTACAATTCAAAATCAACACAAATTAAGTGAGTATTCACTATGGATGTATCCCACATACTTGATAGACTCAATGATCCTCAAAGAGAGGCAGTTACAGCCTCTGGCGGACATCATCTGGTGCTTGCAGGCGCCGGCTCCGGTAAAACCCGTGTATTGGTTCATCGTATTGCATGGTTGATCGAAGTTGAGCAGGTACCAGGCTGGAATATTCTTGCTGTTACATTTACCAATAAGGCAGCCCGTGAGATGCGCTCACGAATTGATGAGTTGCTAACAATACCTTCAGGAGCCATGTGGGTTGGTACTTTTCACGGTCTCGCTCATCGACTGCTGCGTTCACACTGGAAGGAGGCCGGGCTTTCGCAGGGATTTCAGATTATGGACTCTGATGACCAGTTCAGACTCATCAAGAGAATCCTCAAATCACTTGATCTTGATGACTCCAGATGGCCGCCGCGCCAGGTACAGTGGTTCATCAATGCACAAAAAGATGAAGGGCGGCGTCCAAAGCACATCGATGACTGCGATGATTTTTTTCAAAAGCAGATGATTAGAATCTACCAGGAGTATGAGGATGCATGTAAACGAGGTGGTGTGGTTGATTTTGCAGAGCTGCTGCTGCGATCGCACGAACTCTGGCTCAACAATCCGGAACTGCTGGAACACTACCGTAAACGTTTCTCACATATCCTGGTTGATGAGTTTCAGGATAGCAATAGCATACAGTATGCCTGGATCAGACTATTAGTGGGTACTCACAATCTACTCTTTGTCGTTGGCGATGATGACCAGTCAATTTATGGTTGGCGGGGCGCACGAGTTGAGAATATCCTGAATTTTCAGAGTGATTATCCGGGCTCCAGTTTAATCAAGCTGGAACAAAACTATCGCTCAAGCGGCAATATTCTAAAGGCTGCAAATTCTATTATCGAACACAATCCGACACGTCTGGGCAAAAACCTGTGGACTGAAGATGGTGCTGGAGAACCTGTTCACCTCTATTCAGCCTTCAATGAAGTCGATGAAGCCCGATTTGTCATCGGTCGCATACAAGAGCAGATTGAACAGGGGAAGCAACGCTCCGAGATCGCTATCCTCTATCGTACTTCCGCTCAATCCCGCCTTTTTGAGGAGGCATTGATTCAAACATCCATCCCATATCGCGTCTATGGTGGTATGCGTTTTTTTGAACGCGCCGAGGTCAAGGATGCTCTCGCGTATGTACGTCTTATCAATCATCAACACGACGATGTTGCATTTGAGCGTGCTGTCAATCAGCCTCCGCGTGGTATTGGACCAAGAACACTCGACGCAATACGTCAGCATGCACGCGAATTTTCATGCTCTATGTGGCAGGCATCTGTTGAATTGAAGCAGGGCGGTGATATGCAGGCAAGAGCAGCGAATGCAATACAGCATTTCATTGATCTCATCGAAGATAATCGCAGCGCAGATGATGATCTTCCGTTCCACGAAGATATCTCAAGGATCATTGCTATTTCCGGACTAAGGGATCACTTTCAAAAAAGCCGCGACGGAAAAGGCCAGGATCGTATCGAAAACCTGGATGAAGTTATCAATGCTGCACGACAGTTTATCAATCATGAAGATGAGTTACTCAGTGATCTGGACGCTTTCCTCGCCCATGCCTCACTCGAAGCCGGTGAAAACCAGGGACAGGAGTACGAGGAGTGTGTCCAGCTGATGACTCTTCATTCTGCCAAGGGGCTTGAGTTCCCCGTTGTGTTCATAGGTGGACTCGAAGAGGGGCTCTTTCCCCATCGTATGTCTGCGGATGATCCTGAGAGGCTCGAAGAGGAACGGCGCCTCTGCTATGTTGGAATGACGCGAGCAATGCAGCAGTTAACACTAAGCCATGCTGAAAGCCGCAGACTGCATGGCAGTGAAAGTTACCCGCTGCCATCACGATATCTTCGTGAAATTCCGCACCAGTACCTGCTGGAGGTCAGATCGACACCACAGATATCCCGACCCTACGCACCGGCAGCGCAATCTAACAGCGAAGGTCAGTTCCATCTTGGTCAGCAAGTGACCCACCCGAAATTTGGGGAGGGTGTTATTCTGAATAGTGAAGGAGAGGGTTCTACTGCCAGGGTTCAGGTGAATTTCGCGGATACAGGTGTCAAATGGCTTGTTGTCAACTATGCTAATTTGAGCTGACTCACGATCGTCATTCACTACTTTTAAAGGCTGAGATAAATCTTATATTCAATTTTAGATTAAATATGTTTTACACAATAATTCTTTATTAAACCTTTCCTTGAATATTATTTCTATCTATAGAGTCTCTTGAAAAACTCCAAAATTCGTCATTCCGGCGAAGGCCGGAATCTATAGAACCAACCAATTACAGATCGAGAAAATGGATTCCGGCTAAAAACATGTCGGAATGACGGTGTTTTGCAAGAGGCTTTATAGATTCACAAATTCTGTAGATTGCTGGTGTAGATTTGACAGTTTGCAGTTGTCAACGCCTAATTAGGTCATCGCAATCTACAAGTATTACCGCACTCCGTTGCTATATTTGTTATTTCTACAAACTGCATAATGACGACTGCAAACCTTCATCTTGCTCTTGCTGCAGACTCTTAACGATTATTACAGCATGCCTCAATTGAGCAGGGATTCCCCTGTTTATCAAACATCGAGGTTTTCTACATCAAGTGCATTCCGCTCAATAAATTCACGTCTTGGTTCAACATGGTCACCCATTAATGTCGTAAAGATCTCATCAGCAGCAATAGCATCTTCGATTGTGACTTGCAGCAAGCGGCGTACATTGGGATCCATCGTCGTCTCCCATAACTGCTCAGGATTCATTTCACCAAGACCTTTATAGCGTTGGATGTGCTGGCCACGCGTGGTTTCATCCATCAACCAGTTAAAGGCTTCTTCAAAGTCGATAATTTCTAAACTCTTTTCACCACGTTCAATAAATGCACCTTCACCGATTAAACCCTGTAGCTGATCATGCATTAAAGAAATTTTCTTATAATCCGAGCTCTTGAAGAATTCGCGTGTAACCACTTCTTCATTCTTAATCCCATGAACTGAATGAATAATACGAATACCATGCTGATCATCCTCCTGCAGCGCTTCTAGTTCATAGGTTTCAGCTGCAGAAGTAGTTGCATTCAATAGGGACTGAAACTCCAACAACCATTGCTGAAGTACCGTATTGTCATTGAATACCTCATCGTTCATTGCCGGCATTGAAAGCAATTTCCTGATGACCAGAGGATTATAGCGTTTTGAAAGGCGCTTGATGATACTTGTAGTAGCCACATAGTCTGTTGCAAGAGATTCCAGAGCAGTATCCGAAAGAGCAGGCGCCTCTGAATTAACATGCAGCCTGGCTTTATCAAGAGCGCTTTGCAGAAGGTATTGATTGAGTTCCGCGTCATCCTTGAGGTATCGCTCCTGTTTACCCTTTTTGACCTTGTAGAGGGGAGGCTGTGCAATATAGATATGACCTCGCTCAACGAGTTCTCGCATCTGACGATAAAAGAATGTCAGTAGTAGTGTTCGAATATGGGCGCCATCTACATCAGCATCAGTCATGATGATAATACGGTGATAGCGTAGTTTTTCAGGATCGAAATCATCGTTTCCGATTCCGCAGCCGAGAGCAGTGATTAGCGTACCAACTTCCTGAGAGGAGATCATCTTGTCAAAGCGGGCTCTCTCTACGTTGAGTATTTTTCCACGTAATGGAAGTATCGCCTGGTTTTTTCGATCGCGCCCCTGTTTTGCAGAACCACCAGCTGAATCACCCTCCACCAGATATATTTCGCTGTTTGCCGGATCCTTCTCCTGACAATCAGCCAACTTGCCTGGCAGGCCGGCAATATCAAGTACATTCTTACGCCGCGTCATCTCTCTGGCTTTTCTTGCTGCTTCACGCGCCCTGGCAGCGTCAACCATTTTATTGGTGATTGTCTTGGCATCGCCTGGATTCTCAAGCAGAAAGTCGTTCAACTTTTCAGAAACCAATGCCTCAACAATTCCTTTAATCTCAGATGAGACAAGTTTGTCTTTTGTCTGTGATGAAAATTTTGGGTCGGGTATCTTAACAGAGAGTACGGCGGTCAATCCTTCACGCGCATCGTCACCACTGGGTTTAACCTTATGCTTTTTAGCGAGACCCGCACTCTCAATGTACTGATTGAGCGTGCGAGTCAATGCCGCACGAAAACCAGCCAGGTGTGTTCCACCGTCACGTTGTGGAATGTTATTGGTATAACAGAATATATTCTCCTGGTATGACTCATTCCACTGCATAGCCAATTCGACCGTAACATCGTCCTTTTCAGCAACGATATCTAGAACTTTTTCCTGGATCGGTGTCTTGTTTCGGTTGAGATGCGCGACAAATGAGCTTATGCCACCTTCATATTCAAAAATATCCTTCTTATCGCTACGTTCATCTGTTAATGTGATTCGAGCACCAGAATTAAGAAAGGAGAGCTCTCGTAGCCGTTTTGCAAGAATATCATAGTGGAATTCAGTATCTGTAAAGATTAGAGAACTCGGTTTAAAGTGAATCAGTGTGCCCGTTTCATCTGTATCACCTGTGGCCCTAAGAGGTGCAACAGGCTCTCCCATGTGGTAAGTCTGAGTATGAATTTGACCATCACGCTTGATCACCAGCTCCAGTGATTCAGATAAAGCATTTACGACAGAAACTCCAACACCATGCAGACCGCCGGAAATTTTATATGAATTATCATCAAATTTACCACCTGCGTGAAGCACAGTCATGATGACTTCGGCAGCCGAAATTTGCTCTTCCTCATGTATATCGACAGGGATGCCACGACCATCATCGGATACTGAAACAGAGCAATCAGTATGGATCGTTACTGTAGCTTCCTGACAGTAGCCAGCCAGCACCTCATCGATCGAGTTATCAACGACCTCAAAGACCATGTGGTGCAAACCAGTACCGTCATCTGTATCGCCGATATACATTCCAGGACGCTTGCGGACTGCATCAAGACCCTTGAGAACTTTTATGGATGTTGAATCATAGCTCATTAGTTTCTCCAATTAACCGCGATATTATACCCTATCTTATTGATCGGATTTGCATAATCTCCATATGTTTCACGTGAAACATTCTATGAATACTGGTGACTATCTGCTGAAACAAGTTTCTCAATGCTACTAAGACTCTCCCCCGTTTGATGTCGCAAATATATCAATGTATGGCGTAGTCGATAAGCCCCATGAGATAGATGAGTGAAAAATCTGGAATCAGGACATTAAGCCTGATTCCAGTTGAAATGTAAACGATGTTGTGGCGCATTTTTGCGAAACGATATCTTGGGACTTATCCCCTAACGGAGACAAAAAAATGTCGATTACATCTCGTATGGATGAATAGTATTTACATAGAATCCGTTTTGATCTCCACCTTGAGTTGGAGAGTCACTCAAGGCATCTAGATCGCCTCGTAGACGACGTTTACGAAGCGACGTATTTCTATCAGTACTCGTAGAAGTGTAAAAAAATTCGCTTACTAGTACATGAGTGCATAAATAACTATCATCAGAAGGACCCTAAAAAAACCGTCATTCCGGCATGTTTTTAGCCGGAATCCATTTTTTCGATCTGTAAGTGGTTGATTCTATAGATTCCGGCCTTCGCCGGAATGACGACTTTTGAAGTTTTGCAATAGGCTCATAGTCCACAAACAACTTCTCCCCGGCACGGTGATCCTGGCGCATGACCAGATCCTGTTTGCCCAGCCACAGGCGATAGTGGTCACATAACCAGCTGTACTGATACCCTTGCGGGTGCTGCTGCCGGTACTCCTGCCAGAGCAGGAACTGCGTGACACCCTTGCGTTTGAGTTCGCGATGCACAACGGACCAATCGGGGATGCCGCGCTCTTGTGCAGGCAGCTGTGGGGCTGGAGGGAAGAGTCGATGCTCTAGCGCAGCATCACTCAGCTCATCCGGCAGCGGCCAGGATAATCCTACCTCTACCGCGCGACGCAGATAGTCTGAAACGGTGGGTCGACTGACACCACAGCTCCTGGCAATCTGCCGATTGCTTATTCCGCCGGCCTTCAGGCACAGCACCTCTTTTATCTTTCTCACGGACAACCTCTTGGCTGGCATTCTGGCTTCCTCAGTCGAATGAAAAAGCTCAGGATACCGTGGGTTATCCCGCGTCAGATTTCCTTGTCAAACCCCCTGACTCAGGGGGTGGCAGGAATCACTGAAACCGGTGGCAGACATCGCGTGGAATACGCACAGGAGACTACAACGGTCGCTATTACACCCGGAAGGATTCTGCACGCTATGATCGTCATGG
>JADWMH010000087.1:747-8492 GCA_015767355.1 Gammaproteobacteria bacterium | reverse complement strand
GAAAAATCTGCGCATGATGCTCAAGGAGTGGCTGGCGTTTCGTTTCGAGACTGTGCGCAGACGCCTTGAGTACCGCCTTGCAAAAGTCAAAGAGCGTCTGCATCTGCTCGATGGATTGTTGATTGCCTTTCTGAATATTGATGAAGTGATTCGTATCATCCGCACCGAAGAGCATCCCAAAACGGCTCTGATGCAGCGCTTTGAACTGTCAGAATTACAGGCAAATTACGTTCTCGATACCCGTCTGCGCCAGCTGGCCAGACTCGAGGAGATGAAGATTCGCGCCGAACAGGAGGAACTGGCGGCTGAGCGTGACAAGCTGGAGTTGATACTGGGTTCGAAGCAGCGCATGAAAACCCTGATTCGCAAAGAGATCCAGGCTGATGCAGATGAGTACGGTGATGATCGCCGCTCACAGATTGTGGTGCGTGATGCAGCAGAGGCGCTGCGTGAAACCGATCTGGCGCCGAGTGAACCGGTGACTGTGGTGCTGTCTGAGAAGGGGTGGGTGCGTTCCGCCAAGGGGCATGAGATCGATGCGGAGGGATTGAACTACAAGGCCGGCGACAGCAGTCTTGACAGTGCCAGGATGCGCAGCAACCAGCCGGCAGTGTTTCTCGACTCCTGCGGCCGCAGCTACTCGATCAGTGCGCATACGCTGCCCTCTGCGCGCGGACAAGGGGAACCGCTGACAGGACGGCTGTCGCCTCCAGCAGGAGCCACCTTTGTAGCCGTTCTCGGCGGCGAGGAGGAGCAGTGGTATCTGATGGCGTCCGATGCCGGGTATGGCTATCGTGTGCAGATGAAACATCTGCTTGCCAATCAAAAGGCAGGCAAAGCGGCGCTGCGCCTTCCAAAGAACGCCAGGGTGTTGAAACCCGCGCCGATTATGCAGCAGGATGCCCGCCTGGTGGCCATCACCAACGATGGCCATATGCTGGTCTTTGCTGTTTCGGAGCTTCCGGAAATGAGCCGCGGCAAGGGCAACAAGATTATTGGCATCCCGGCAAAAAAAGCGGCATCCAGGGAGGAGTTTGTCGTTGCCCTGGCCTGTCTCTCTCCGGGGGGAGTGCTCAGAGCATGGTCAGGCAAACGCTATATTAATCTCAAAAGCGCCGATCTCGACGCCTACGCCGGAGAACGTGGCCGCCGCGGCAATAAACTGCCTCGCGGATTCCAGAAAATCGACAGAGTAGAAGTGATCTAAAACTTAAAACCTTACTATGGTAGCTGTTACCCGGAGACTTCCTGAAGATCATCTCGACAGTGATGCTATCGATGCATGGCTGGCGTTATTGCCTCAGCCTGAAGACGCTGAGATTCGGCGCAAGCTTGGCGAGGCGGCCCACTCTGTACTCGATCTCTTTGGCAAGCAGGAGGAGCGCAGCGGACAGCAGCTGGCGCTCTATATCCTGCATGTTACAGATATCCTCGCACAGTTCGATCTGGATGACAGCACCCTGATTGCAGCGATACTCCATCGCACTCTCTCTGCGCACATCTTCGATCATGACACTCTGCAGCAGCGCTATGGTGAATCTGTTGCACGGCGTATTCAATCCCTGGATAAAATTCACCAGCTGACGCCCGGTGTGCTCGCAGATCGTGAAGAGAAGGGCGAGGAGCACTCCGAAAATCTACGCAGGCTGCTGCTGGGACTCTCCGGTGATGTCCGCGTCATCATGATTATGCTTGCCGAGCGCGTTCATCTGATGCGCCGACAGGAGTCTTTTTCGGAGTCAAACCAACATAGATTCAGCCGTAATACACTGGATATTTTTGCGCCGCTCGCCAACCGCCTCGGTATCTGGCAGATCAAGTGGGAGCTCGAGGATCTCTCGCTGCGCTATCTGCATCCCCGGCAATACCGGGAGATAGCGATCCGTCTGGAAGAGCGGCGTGATGAGCGTTTATCGTCTATCAAGAGTGTGATTAAAAAGCTCGATGCTGTCTTCGAGGAGCAGGGAATCCATGCCGAGATGAGCGGCAGGCCCAAGCATATCTACAGCATCTGGAGAAAGATGCAGCGCAAGGATATGGACTTCTCACACATCTTCGATGTCCGTGCGGTACGTGTACTGGTTGATTCAATCGCAGGGTGCTACAGCGCACTTGGCATCGTTCATGGATTATGGCGGCATATTCCGCAGGAGTTTGATGACTACATTGCGACGCCCAAAGCTAACCTCTACCAGTCGATTCATACGGTTGTGATCGGCGATGATCAACGCCCGCTGGAGATCCAGATACGCACCTACGAAATGCATGAACATGCCGAGCGCGGTGTTGCCGCCCACTGGCGCTACAAGGAGCAGCGTGGTCAAAACCGGGATCTTGAACGCCGCATCGAATGGATGCGTCAATGGCTGGAGCAGCGTGATGATCTCGATGAGCAGTCGCAACTGCACAGCGATGATGATCAGCAGCATATCTATGTGCTGACGCCCCAGGGCAAGGTGATCGAACTGGGGTATGGGGCGACACCGATCGATTTTGCCTACGCGATCCATACCAGCGTCGGACACCGCTGCCGGGGCGCCAAGGTGGATGGCAGAATTACTCCATTGACACAGCCGCTGCAGAACGGCCAGACTGTCGAGATCATGACAGCCAAACAGGAGCAGCCGTCGCGGGACTGGATGAGTTCGCGTCTGGGTTATGTCAGGTCCTCCAGAGCGCGCAGTCGTATCCGTCAATGGTTCCGCCAGCAGGATTATGACACCCATGTCGAGGCGGGGAAGGAGAGCCTGGAACGTGAAATGATGCGCCTCGGGGCTGCCAGGGTCAACCTGTCGAAGATTGCACGCCACTTCAACATGAAGAGTGACGAGGGACTTTATGCTGCTATTGGCCGTGGCGATATATCGCCGGTGCAGGTGGCGGGTTGGGATCTTCGTCAGCAGCAGGAATCCGCAAAGCCTGCACCGAAACGCCGCCGTAAACAGCTTCCTGGAAAAGCGCCTCAGTTGATTGTGCAGGGTGTCGATGATCTCCTGACACATCTGGGGCAGTGTTGTAAACCTGTGCCGGGCGATGAGGTAACGGGCTATATCACCAGGGGACGGGGCATCACCGTACACCGCAAGGATTGTTCCGTGGTGCAGCACATGAGCGAGGAGGAGCAGCAGCGCCTGATTGAGGTAGAGTGGGAGTCTGATGAAAGCGAAAGTGGAGAGTTCAAGGTCGATATCCGCGTCATCGCTCTGGATCGCAAGGGACTGTTTCGCGATATCTCCGCGATCTTCTCGAATGAGGAGGTTGATATCACCACTGTGAGAACACATACGAGCCCCAAAAAACAGCAGGCGGTAATGCGCTTTACGGTTGAAATAAGTGATATCGGCCAGTTGCAGGGCCTGTTGGAGAAACTCAACCAGAGCCCCGATGTCATCAAGGCGATGCGTGCGACTTGACTAATTTTTTTACCACGAAAGTCACGAAAAAAACGAAAAATAATCTGATTCCTACGATCATCTGACCGCGAAATATCAATAAACGAGAAAATACCATGTCAAAAATCACCATCATTGGGGCTGGATTTGCAGCACTTACAGCTGTGCGCAAGCTGCGTGCACAGGATGTCGGAGTGGAGATCACGCTGATCGCCCCGCGTGCAGAACTCCACTACCTGCCGGGCATCATCTGGATTCCTGCAGGGCTGCGCAAGCGCAGCGATCTGATTGTCCCGCTGGATAACTATTTCAAACGCAATCGCGTTCACTTTTTTCAAGCCAGGGTCACGGGGTTGCGTGATGGCGGCCGCGTGGTCGAAACAGACCGGGGAGAGGTCGAAAACGATGGATTGATCATTGCTACAGGCGGCCGCTTTATCAAAAAGCTGCCTGGCATCGAAAACGTCATCACCCCATGTGAGGGGATCACTGCTGCCGAGAAAATTCGTGACCGTCTCAAGGAGATGGACGGCGGCGCCATCGCGATCGGGTTCAGCGGCAATCCCAAAGAGCCGAGCGCCATGCGCGGCGGGCCGATGTTCGAGTTTCTGTTTGGCATCGATACGCAGCTGCGTCTTGAAAAACGGCGTGACAAATTCAAACTGATATTCTTCAGTCCCGCAGCCAATCCCGGCAATCGACTTGGACCAAAGGCTGTTGACGGTTTGCTCAAAGAGATGGAGAAGCGTGATATTGCCACCCATCTTGGCCACAAAATGAAAAGTTTCGAAAATAACAGGGTGGTGACCGAGGGTGGGGAGTTCGATGCTGACCTGATTCTTTTCATGCCTGGCATGACCGGCAACAGATGGTTCGACAACAGTGACCTGCCGCGCTCGAACGGCGGCCTGATCCGCGCCGACAGGCATTGCAAGGTCGGAGGCATGCAGCAGGTCTATGTGGCCGGAGATTCAGGCAGCTTCCCGGGCCCTGACTGGATGCCAAAGCAGGCGCACATGGCCGATTTGCAGGCAGCAGCAGCATCCAAAAACCTGCTCGCTGAAATGAAGGGAGAGGCTGCCGATGCAACCTTCAAGGTTGAACTGGTATGCATCGTCGATACTCGCAACCGCGGCATCCTGATTGCAAGAAACGAGAAGCGCACCCTGATGCTGCCTTCATCGCGCCTGTTTCACTGGCTCAAACGCGGTTTTGAGTTGTGGTATCTGAGGGAGTATCGATAGGGCTTTTTAACCACGGAATACACGGAATACACGGAAAAAGTAAAAACCTCGTCATTCCGGCATGTTTTTAGCCGGAATCCATTTGTTTCGTGGCCGGAAGGCCACTCCTACATCAACAGCTTGATGGAGACGCCAACCGATACCACCACCAGCAATGGCCGTATCAAACGTGCTCCATGCCGAACCGCCAGGTGAGACCCTGTATAGGCGCCGATCATCTGCCCGACGCCCATGGCAAGGCCGACGACCCACACAATCTTTCCACTCAGCAGAAACACCAGCAGCGCCACCAGGTTGCTGGTGAAGTTCAGCAGTTTTGTTCCTCCTATCGCGTGTGGAAGTGAATAGCCGAGCAGCAGTACAAACGCCAACGTAAAAAAAGAGCCTGCGCCAGGGCCGAAGAAGCCGTCATAAAATCCGACGCTGAAACCAATGATCAGCGAGAATGGCAGCAGATTGATACGCTGAGGATGCTGGCGGCCATCCATGCGGGGCGAGAAGAAAAAATAGAGCGCGAAGCAGATCAGCAGCCAGGGGATGACCTGCGAAAGAAGATCATTCGAAAATTGCTGGACGAGCATGGCGCCGGCAGCAGCTCCAAGCGCCGTGCAGACAACCGCGAGCAGCAGTTGACGCGGTTTGATGAGTCCGTGGCGCATGTAATTGAGAGTCGCCGTGGAAGTTCCGGCTGTACCCTGCAATTTATTGGTAGCGAGCGCCTCGACAGGCGGCAAACCTGCCCACAACAGGGCAGGCAGAGAGACCAGGCCGCCACCGCCTGCAATGGCATCGACAAAACCGGCGATGACGCCAATCAACAGCAGCAGTGGCAGCTCGGCGATATACTCCATCGATTAATCGCAGAGGTTCATGCTGAGATTCGCCTTAACACTGCTCCCACGGCAGTCCATGAAAACGCCATCCGCCGGTGGTGCTGCGATGGTGCTCATCATCCCGTTCTCCTTCAAATCCCTCGCCGATGTGAAAGATATTATCCAGTCCGGCCTCCTTCAGCTTGACCCCGGCTACCAGCGAGCGTTTACCGCTGCGACAGATCAGGATGACAGGCGCAGCGCCGGTTTTGCTGCCAGCCTCCGCACCGCCAAGCATCAGTTTTCTGATATCCGGAACAAAGTCGGGATTGACATCCCAGTCGGGCTCATCGATCCAGGGGACATGCACAGCGCCGGTGGGATGACCGACAAACAGAAATTCCATTGATGAGCGAACGTCAACAAGGACAGCCCGCGGATCTTTTTGCAGCAGATCCCGAGCCTCCCGGGGGGTTAAATTATTAATTTCAGTCGTCATGCGAAGAACTATAGCAGGTCATTGTGCAACTATGAATATCAATTGGGAAAATGAGCCGTAAAAATGTGAAGTAGGCCGTTTGCCATGTCGAGAAGAGGCTGCCATTGGTGTAATATGACGCATCGTTTGATCTATTTTGCGAGTTCAGTCGTATCGGCATATTATGAGCATACTTCCTCTGCTGTTCTCTTTCAAAGGGCGCATCGACCGGAAGCTATATTGGTTGGCTATGCTGGGGGTGTTGCTGCTGATATGGATCTTGTTCGCGTTGGGAGCAGGTGAGCTGAGTCTGATCCCTCTGTTTTCCATTATTGCGCTGCAGATCAAGCGCTGCCGGGATATTGGCTGGTCTCCCTGGGTTGTTCTGGTCTCATTGATACCGATGATACAGATCATCTTCATGATCAATGTTGGCATTCCACAATCACTGTTTGCTTTGATACCTGTGGTGCAAGTGATCTTTATGATCGTCGTTGGTATTCCAGGTTCTCGCATCCCTTATCAGGGGTATGGATTCAATGGAAAAGGAGATGCACTGAACAACAATAGATTCAGAATCATACAGTGCGCCAATTGTCAGACGAAAATCAGAGTCGCCTTTCCTCCGCCTGCAGGAGTTGGCAAATGCCCGCTCTGCCGGCACCGCTTTGTATTGAAGGCGGATGAATTTGGCAATCTGACTATCTATTCACAGGGTGGCGCCGACTATCCCGAGAGTGATTTGAATGAAATAGCAACGTCTGAAGAGGCCTTCAGAATATTGGGTATCGAGGGACGCCCTGATCAGCCTACAATCAGGAAAGCCTACAAGGAGAAAATGAGCCAGTATCACCCCGACAAGGTCTCTCAGCTGGGGATAGAGATCCGAGAACTGGCTGATCGAAAGTCTAAACAGATCAACAAGGCTTATCGTTTTTTACGTCACACCAACTAATCAAACCGGGGCAATTATGCTAATCAAACTCTACATCCTTTTAGTGACGTTGAACCTGCTGCTGATACAGTCAACGGCGGTGGCGCAAAGCTGCCAATCCCAGCGTGTGAAACTGCAGATGCTGGGAACGGGCGGCCCCGAACTCCTCAATGAGCGTGCCTCCACGGGCTACCTGATCTGGCTGGACGACAAAGCTCGAATCATCGTCGATGCAGGACCGGGCAGTCTGCAGCGATTCAAGCAAAGCGGCGCCAGATATGAAGATATCAGGGCAATCTTTTTCACCCACTTCCATGTCGATCACAGCGCCGACCTGGCCGCCTACGTGAAAGGGGGATTCTTCAGCGAACGCAACGTCAATCTGCCGCTCTATGGTCCGAGCGGCGATACATTCATTCTGTCAGCTGATGATTTTGTCAAAAAGCTGTTTAGTGCAACAGAGGGTGTCTACCCCTACCTGAATCCAACCATCGATCCGCAGGCAAGCAGCGAATACAAGCTGTAGCCGCATACCATCCAGTGGTCATACCGGGAGTTGGATAGCAAGGAGGCCTATAAGGATGATGATTTCAGGGTCACTTCAGTATCTGTCCACCACGGACCATTTCCGGCGCTTGCCTACCGAGTTGAAACTGCAGGCTGCGTGACCAGTTTTACTGGAGATATGAGCGGTCGGCTCAATACCATGCCTGATCTTGCTCAGGGTTCAGACCTGTTGGTCGCACACAATGCTATACCGCAAGACGCCACAGGCGTACCACAACTGCTGCATATGAAACCCGACACTATCGGCAAAATAGCAGGAGAGGCGAAAGTCAAAAAGCTGTTGCTAACGCATATGATGGAACGCAGCATCAATCGTCA
>JADWMH010000087.1:0-737 GCA_015767355.1 Gammaproteobacteria bacterium | reverse complement strand
CCAGGGGCCGATTATCTTTCCTCATGACCTGGAGAGTTTTCACCCGTAAACCGACAGGGCCTAATTTGTATAAAATGGTACCGAGGGACGGACTCGAACCGTCAAGGCCGTGAAGCCGGTGGATTTTGAATCAGATAAAAAGGTTGCGCTTAGGTGACTGTGACGCACTTAAACTCAACTTATCAATATCTTACCACAAGTAAAATCCACTGACTTGCGTTAAAATGCGCATGAATGAGGTGGAGTGGGTGACTGTTTTGGTGCTTTTTTCTCAGACACAAAAAAACCCAGCATACGGCCGGGTTCCTGGTTCAATACACAAAAAAAACTGCCCCAATAGGGGGGTGTGCAGGTGGTTTGTTAATGACCGCTGATGCTCCACTGCGGACATTCGCAAATGAGAACTGCAGGACTTTTCGAGAGTGTTAGAATTCAGTAATATTTTTCGTGCTCAGGGTAAAACCAGTGTGGATGGTTGCCCAGTAACTCTGGACTTTAGGCGAAATGGCAATTATTACTCCAACACTTTATGACTGTCGTGTAATCCTGAGGCGGCGCCACAAATCTGATATTATTTTCGCTACGTTTAGCGGATTAGACTCTTAGAAGAAGCGGTAAAAAGTGCTGATGAAATTCACCTTTGACTTTATACACGTGTTCTTCGTCGAGCTTGGCTATGCAAGCCCGATCCTGATATTCCTGATATTGTGTATCAGTCTCATGGGGTACATCATAGG
>JADWMH010000011.1 GCA_015767355.1 Gammaproteobacteria bacterium | reverse complement strand
AGTGCTTGTTTTATCATCCCGGTAGGGAAAAAATAGGGTGTAATGATGCGCACTGACTTTTGCGCCGAAGCAATGATCTCCATGAGCTGCACAAACATGCCGCCATTTTTCACCTTGCGTGGAGGATCAGTCACATAGTCGATTTTAGAGACCTGATATTTGCGTGGAAGCAGTCTGTCGGGGGTTTTTTGTGTGGAAAAGACCCCGTCAATGATTCTGTTAGCAGCGGGGAGATGCATCTGCAGATAGCGCTCTATCTTCTCCTGATAACGTGCGGCAACTGCTCTTTGCTCACCCTCATGCAGTTCATCCGACTTCCACAAAGGTTCCGGGAAAGCGATCTCCCAGGTCACCTGGTGATCCCAGAATTCGAGATAGCTTTGCACTGCGTCGCGAAGAATCTTTTTGCCTGTGATCATGATGTCGCTCTCGACACACACCATTGAGATGGTGCTGCATGCATGGGAGTTGGAACTGCCGACGAAAACCTCGTCATCAATAATCATCAGCTTGCTGTGCATCCGACGATTGATGGCAAACAACCTCTCCTTTGGGTTGTAGCTCTGCACTTTGACTCCTGCAGAGACCAGCAGTCTGCCAGGCGCCTGGACTGCGTAAAGTGATGAAACCAGGCCATCATAGATAAGACGCACATCCACCCGGGAACCATCTTTGTTGCGCATCCTGGCGGCTTCCATCAGTTTGGCGGTGATCGCTCTGCCATACCTGCCGTCCCCCATAATATGCTGTGCAAGATAGATTCTTCTATTCGCCCTGGAGATCTTGTCCAGTATGGTTGCGCCAAGTTCATCCTGTTCGATGAAGGTGATCTCATGTGCGCCATCAACCGTGCCGGCTTGCACAACATGATAAGCTGCGGCAGTCATGCAAAAGCACAGCAGCATGAAATAGCGTCTCATTCAGTCAGCAACCGCACACTTGTTTCAGCTGTTGTTTTATCGATAGTAAACTCGACTTCGCAGTATTCGGCATATTCATTGTCTGGCGAGGGATCGTCTGCGCAGTTGCATCCTGGTATGACTCCTGTATAGAAGATGCCGGCTTTAACGCTTATTAAAGTGTCACCCTCTGAAATCCTGAGAATGACAACATTGAAGTTATCTTCGATGGCATAACTGCTGTGTGACAGGCCCTGCTGCAGGGGGAGCAGTTTGCCATCCAGGCGTTGAATCTCCTGCTTCAGAGTCTCTTCAAAGGCGGGGGTGTTCCTGGCGTTTAGAGATTTTGATAATCGCATTTCAATAATTCAGATTCGTCGCCATTGGGAGCGCAGCGATGTAATCTCAGGAAGATTGCCGCGTCGCCGAGGCTCCTCGCAATGACAGATAACCACCCCTGCAAATTACGGTGCTACACAAGGGTCTCGGCGCCACCCATGTAGGGCTGCAGCACTTCAGGGATGCGGATATTACCATCTTCCTGCTGGTAATTCTCCATCACGGCCACCAGGGTGCGTCCGACGGCCAGGCCTGAGCCATTGATGGTATGCAGCAGCTCCGGCTTGCCGGTTTCAGGATTGCGCCAGCGCGCCTGCAGACGACGCGCCTGAAAATCTCCAAAGTTGGAACAGGAGGAGATTTCCCGATACTTACCCTGCCCCGGCAGCCACACTTCCAGATCATAGGTTTTGGTTGCCGAGAAGCCGAGGTCGCCTGTACACAGGGTAACGACCCGGTAAGCCAGTCCGAGTTTTTGCAGAATCACTTCTGCATGGCCGCTGAGCTGTTCCAGCACATCTTCTGAGTCTGCAGGACGGACAGCCTGCACCATCTCGACCTTTTCAAACTGGTGCTGGCGGATCATGCCACGGGTATCCTGCCCATAGGAGCCCGCTTCGCTGCGAAAACAGGGCGTGTGCGCTACAAAACGCCGCGGCATATCCTGATCATCAATGATCTCATCACGCAGTATATTGGTCAGCGGCACTTCGGCTGTCGGAATCAGGTAGAGCGGAGGCTCGCCATCTACTTTGAAGAGATCCTCTTCAAACTTCGGCAGCTGTCCGGTTCCATAGAGGCTGGCGCTGTTCACCAGGTAGGGGACGTAAGTCTCTGAATAGCCGTGTTCCTGCGTATGCACATCCAGCATGAACTGCGTCAGGGCGCGCTGCATCCTGGCGAGGGGGCCGTTGAGAACGACAAAGCGTGAACCGCTGATTTTCGCTGCAGCGTCAAAATCAGCCCAACCTTTAGCCGTACCCAAATCAACATGATCCAGGGCTTCAAAATCAAACTGCGGCGGCTCTCCCCAGCGGCGCTCTTCACGATTCTGCGCTTCACTCTCTCCTTGAGGCACGCTTTGATGCGGCAGGTTGGGAACCTCCAGCAGCATCTGCCTGAGTTGCTCCTGAATCCTGCCCAGTTTTTCCTGGGCCGCCCTGAGTTCCCCTCCCAGGTCAGCCACGGCATCCAGCAGAGGCTTGATATCCTCTCCCTCCGCCTTGGCCCGGCCGATCCCTTTTGATTGCGTATTGCGCTCGTTTTGCAATTGCTGGGTAAGGATCTGCAGCTCTTTGCGCTGCTCTTCCAGGGAGTGAAACCCACGGGTATCGAGCTTGAAACCACGGCGTAAAAGCTGTGCAGCGACCTCGTCCAGATCGGTTCTGAGAAGTTTAGGGTCTAACATTTTGTATTACTCTTGTGACTATTATTGGTTTTATATTGAGCTTGGCACCTCAGCGCCAACCCACACGTTTAACCACCGTCATTGCGAGCGCAGCGAAGTAATCTCAGAAAGATTGCCGCGTCGCCGAGGCTCCTCGCAATGACAGATAAACAAGCCCCGGAATCAGATGGCCTTGGCGATGAGGGTTCCCATCCATGCGGCGAATATGCAGATGATGACCGAAACAGCGATGTTGATGCCTGCCCTGGCAACAGCCCCCTCCTCCAGCAATATCAGGGTTTCGATGGAGAAGGTGGAAAATGTCGTAAAGGCTCCCAGGAAACCGACCATCAGCAGCGCACGCATTTCAGCAGAGACCGTCATGCGCTCAAGCAGCCACACAGAGAGAAAACCCATCAACAGAGAGCCCAGCAGGTTGACGGCCAGCGTGCCCCAGGGGAAAGCGCGCCCGGTCAATGAATAGACCCAGGTTGAAAGCAGGTAGCGTCCGATGGCGCCGATGGCGCCGCCGGCTCCGACCATCAGCAGTTGCGTCATGGCAGCTGTTATCGGAACTAGTGTTTCAACTGCCGGTTAACTATCTTCAGGTCAGCCTCGTTAATGGTTCCGGCCGCATCCTTCAGGCGCAGATGATTAAGGACATACTGATAACGCGACTGGGCGAGTGCGCTGTCAGCCCGAAAAACATCCCGCTGAGAGTTAAGCACATCCACCAGGGTGCGGTTGCCGACCTCATAACCCGCCTGTGTTGCAGCCAGCGCACTCTGCGTCGACACCGTCGTCGCTTTTAACGCCTCGACCTGGCTGATACCGGAAAGAATGCCGCGATAGGCATCATTGGAATTTCGTATGACCCTGCGTTTGGCTGCCTCCAGTCCTGAGCGTGCTGCACGCAACCTGGATCGCGCCTGGCGTGTACTGTGGGTAACACGTCCGCCTGTGTAGAGAGGGATATTCAATCGCAGGCCGATTCTGGCATCATCATCACCACTGATAAAAACATCTCTGCGACCGGAATCATTATAGGTGGAGGCTCCTGCGACCACATCAGCAGTGGGAAAGTGGCCGGAGCGGATGACCTCAACCTCCTTCTCCGCTATTCTGACCTCCTCCTCTGCAGCAATAACATCCGGATTGTTTTTCAATGCAGTGTTGGTCCAATGCTTGATATTTGCCGGTTTTGGACCTACCAGAGGGATTTTTTCTTTTAATTTCGCCAGTTTCCCGGGATCTTTGCCGATAATTTCACGCAGCACCTCCCTGCTGTTCTGCAGCTCCGTTTCAGCCAATATTTGTCCGGAGCGCGCGCCGTCGTATCGCGCCTGGGACTCATGCACATCGGTGATTGGAATCAATCCGACATCATAGCGTTGGGTCGCCTGATCCAGCTGCTTGAGAATGGCGCGTGTTTCAGCTTTGCTGAAGGTCACATCATCTCCTGAAGCCAACACGCCGAAATAGGCTTCTGATACACGCATTATCAAGGTCTGCTCATCGCCGTGATACAGCGCCTCGGCCTGATCAACAATATGGTCCGCCTGCTTGTACCCCATGTAAGCTTCCCTGTCATAGAGAGGCTGTGACAGGTCAATTGCGGCTTCTGTTCTGTTCCAGCTGTTGTCAGCTTGACGGCTTGTAATACCAGTCCCGGCGCCTGAGACAAAAATTTGCGGCAACAGCCCGGAACGAGCAATCGGCTTCGCTTCTCGTGCGGCTTCCAGTGAAGCTTCTGAACCCAGGATTTGTGCGTCATTGGTGCGCGCCAGCTGGTAGATGCTGTTTAAATCACTTGCAAAAAGCGGTGAGGAGATGACACACGACAAGAACAAGAGAGAAAAAAAGACATTCATATAGAGGATACCGGTATTTTTTTCAGATATAGCTGCGTAGGATAACAAATAAGCATAGAATCTTCATGATTAAATTCTCCTCTCCCGATTTAGAAACGCTATAAAAGAGAGCCGCATGCCCATCCAAAACGGCGACGTTCAGACCTATAGTTGGCGCAGACTTCTGCAGATGGTAAGCAGTCATCGCAAGGAGCTGGTCAATGCCAACATCATTGCCATCATTGGCACATCGCTTGCCGTGCCAGTGCCCTTGCTGATCCCGATTCTGGTCGACGAGGTGCTGCTGGACAAACCCGGAACATCCGTTGCAATCATGAACCAGCTGTTTCCCCAAAGCTGGCATGGCCCCGCTCTCTATATTCTTGCCGTGCTGGCGCTGACTCTGATGCTGCGTGTTGCCGCTACGCTCTTCAGCGTGTGGCAAACGCGTATTTTTACCTGTATCGCAAAAGATGTGATATTCCGCATCCGCCGTTCGCTGCTGTCCCGACTCGAACACATCTCCATGTCCGAATATGAAACCCTCGGCTCGGGCACAGTCGCATCTCATCTGGTGACAGATTTACAAACCATCGATGAGTTCGTCAGTGTCAGCATCAGTAAATTTCTGGTGGCGGTGCTAACGATCATTGGCACAGCTGTTATCTTGCTGTGGATTCACTGGCAGCTGGCACTATTCATATTACTGCTCAATCCACTGGTGATCTATGTCACCACCATCTTCGGGCGCAAGGTCAAACAACTCAAAAAGCGCGAAAATGCGACCTTTCAGCTGTTCCAGGAGTCCCTGGCGGAGACACTGGATGCAATCCAGCAGATTCGCGCCGCAAACCGGGAACATCACTATATTGCCAGGCTCATCGATGTCGCCGCCGATGTGCGCAACTACTCATCCAGCTTTGCCTGGCGCAGCGACGCCGCATCGCGCCTCTCATTTGTCATCTTTCTATTCGGCTTCGATATCTTTCGCGCCCTGAGCATGTTCATGGTGCTCTACTCAGGGCTATCGATCGGTCAGATGCTGGCTGTATTTGCCTATCTCTGGTTTATGATGGGTCCGGTGCAGGAGGTTGTAACAATTCAATATGCCTGGAACAGCGCACATGCAGCTTTGCAGCGCATCAACACTCTGTTCGATATAAAGCTGGAACCCGTATACCCGCATGAAGTGAACCCCTTCATCGGCAGGCAAACAGTTTCTATTACACTTGAGAATGTCAATTTTGCCTATGGTGATGGTCCCAGGGTTCTGAAAGATCTCTCTCTCTATATTCCCAGCGGGCAAAAAGTCGCCCTTGTAGGCGCCAGTGGTGGAGGTAAAACAACCTTCGTGCAGATACTGCTTGGACTCTATACTGCTGATACGGGTGAAATACTTTTTGATGACGTTTCGATTACCCGCATCGGACTCGATGTTGTGCGTGAAAACATATCCACTGTACTGCAGCACCCTGCCCTGATGAATGAGAGTGTGCGCTCGAACCTGACGCTTGGGCGTGAAATCGATGATCAACTGCTATGGAGGGCGCTCGAAATCGCACAGTTGAAGGGAACCATCAAAATGCTTGACGACGGCCTGGAAACCAGGATCGGCAACAGGGGCGTACGGCTTTCAGGCGGGCAGCAGCAGCGGTTGGCCATCGCCCGCATGGTATTGACAGACCCGGCTGTAGTAATCCTTGATGAGGCGACTTCCGCACTGGATACGACCACGGAAAAGCATCTGCATACCGCCCTCAATACATTTCTGCAGGGAAAGACAACCATTATCGTCGCCCATCGTCTGAGTGCAGTAAAGCACGCCGACCGCGTACTGGTATTTGAAGATGGCCGCATCGTCGAAGATGGCGTACATAGCCAGTTGATCAGACAGGATGGCCTGTATAACTCGTTGTATGGAACACAGGCATAAAGAGATAGAAATTAGGATGAATGAGAAAACCAAAAAACAAAAAAGCCGGCGTAAGCCGGCTTTTTGCGTAATCAATAAAGTGTGATCAATCACTCTCTGCTTCGTCGAAAATTTCGTCTTCAACTTCAGGGATGGGACGATCAACCAGCTCTACCCATGCCATGGGAGCCTTGTCGCCTTCACGGTATCCGGCCTTGAGAATACGCATGTAGCCGCCGTTGCGCTCCTCGTATCTTGGTCCGATTTCAGTAAAAAGTTTTGCAACAACGGCATCGTCACGCAAACGGCTGAATGCCAGGCGGCGATTAGCAACGGTGTCGACTTTTGCCCTGGTGATTAGCGGCTCGACAACGCGACGCAACTCTTTTGCTTTTGGCAGTGTGGTTTTGATCAACTCATGTTCAAACAGTGAACAGGCCATGTTTTTAAACATGGCTTTACGGTGACTGCTGTTGCGGTTGAGTTTGCGGCCGGATTTGCGATGACGCATGATAATAATTCCTAGTGTATATTTGAGGTTCTAGCCGTTGACGACATCATCAAGAGATTCGGGGGGCCAGTTCTCGAGTTTCATTCCGAGTGACAAACCACGTTCGGCAAGCACATCCTTGATTTCATTCAGGGATTTTTTGCCCAGGTTAGGCGTTTTCAATAGTTCAACTTCTGTGCGCTGCACCAGATCACCGATGAACATGATGTTTTCGGCCTTGAGGCAATTCGCAGAGCGGACTGTCAATTCGAGATCATCAACCGGACTAAGCAGGGTTGGATCAAACTCCGGTTCCTCTTCAGTATCTTCCTCGATATCAGGAGCCACTGTAACATCAAGCAGCACAAATGCGGTCAGTTGGTCCTGAAGAATTGTTGCGGCCATGCGTACAGCCTCATCAGGATCGATCGTTCCGTCAGTCTCTATGTCCAAGATCAACTTGTCCAGATCAGTACGCTGCTCAACACGCGCGGCTTCTACTGAGTAGGCAACACGGCGCACAGGAGAGAACGTCGCATCGAGTTTAAGCCATCCAACAAGATTAGAATCTTCATCATCTTCACGGTTGGCGGCGGGCTCATAGCCTCGTCCTTTTCTGACCTTCATGGAGATATCAAGCTCGACATCCTTGGTCAGTGTCGCAATCAGATGATCAGGATCTGCTATCTCAACGTCGTGATCGAGTTGAATGTCAGCTGCAGTGACGTCGCAGGGCCCGCTCTTTTTCAGATGCAGAACAGCTTCATCACGCTCGTGCATGACAATTGCAAGTTCCTTGAGATTCAGAAGGATATCAAGTGCATCCTCCTGGACACCGTCGATACCGCTGTATTCATGCAGAACGCCTTCAATCATGACATCAGTCACAGCGCTCCCTTTCATTGAAGAGAGCAGAATGCGGCGCAGCGCATTACCAAGAGTATGACCGAAACCACGTTCAAATGGCTCCAGTATGACTTTGGTATGCGTATCATTGATCGTGTCAATGTTAACGATACGCGGTTTTAGAAAATCCGAGATAGATTCCGTCATGAATACGCCTCTAAAAGGTGTCTTACTTGGAGTAGAGTTCGACGATCAACTGTTCGTTAATCTCAGCCGGCAGGTCTGTGCGTTCGGGAATGCGTTTGAAAACGCCGCTCATTCCTTTCACGTCAACCTCGATCCAGTCAGGAAATTCATACTGCTCAGCTATGGAGAGAGAGCTTTGAATACGATCCTGTTTGCGGGATTTTTCCCGGACTGAAACTACATCTTCTGCAGAAACCTGGTAAGAGGCGATGTTGACTACCGAGCCATTGACTTCAATTGCCTTGTGGCTGACCAGCTGACGCGCCTCTGACCGTGTAGAGCCATAGCCCATACGGTAAACGACGTTGTCGAGTCGGCGCTCAAGCAATTGCAGCAGATTATCACCTGTAGCGCCTTTGCTTTTTGCTGCTTTTTTGTAGTAGTTGCGGAACTGCTTCTCCAGCACGCAGTAGATACGGCGAACTTTCTGTTTTTCGCGCAACTGCAAACCATAGTCGGAGAGTCTGCGACGACGCTCGCTGGTTTGTCCGGGAACCTTCTCCATGTTGCATTTAGAATCCAGAGAGCGCACGCGGCTCTTGAGTCCCAGGTCAGTGCCTTCACGGCGACTGAGTTTACATTTTGGTCCAATATATCTAGCCATGTTCGACTCCGGTTACACGCGACGCTTTTTAGGTGGGCGACATCCATTATGCGGGATGGGCGTCACATCAGAGATACTGGTGATTTTGAGACCAGAATTATTCAGTGCGCGAACGGCAGAGTCACGCCCGGGACCAGGCCCCTTGATGTTGACATCAACGCTCTTCATGCCAAACTCTTTTGCCATTTGACCGCATTTTTCGGCAGCAACCTGCGCAGCAAAAGGTGTACTCTTGCGTGAGCCGCGGAAGCCGGATCCGCCCGCTGTAGTCCAGCAGAGAGCATTGCCCTGACGGTCGGAGATCATGATGATCGTGTTGTTAAAAGATGCATGCACGTGGGCTATGCCATCTGTAACGACCTTGTTGACCTTTTTCTTTGTTTGTGTAGGTTTCGCCATATTAATTTAACCTGAATATCGTATCAGCGCTTGATAGGACGACGCGGCCCTTTACGGGTGCGCGCATTCGTTTTAGTACGTTGTCCACGTACCGGGAGACCGCGACGGTGGCGGATGCCACGGTTGCAGCCGAGATCCATCAAGCGTTTGATGCTCATGGATATTTCACGACGTAAATCACCTTCGACAGTGCACTTCGCAACTTCTGTGCGAAGCGCATCGATTTGATCGTCACCAAGCTGCTGAATCATTTGATCCGGCGCAACGCCTGCAGCTTTGCATATCTCCATTGCCTTGGTACGACCAATGCCGTAAATTGCAGTCAATGAAATGACTGCGTGTTTTCTGTCCGGTATATTGACACCAGCAATACGGGCCATCAGTTAAGCTCCTGAACTCAGTTGTATCCGCGGCACGGAAAACGCGCAATCATATAGCGGAATCATAATGAAATCAACCTTGACGTTGTTTATGACGTGGATCCTTGCAGATCACGCGCACAACGCCTTTACGTTTGACTATCTTGCAGTTGCGGCAAATCTTTTTGACGGAAGCTCGCACTTTCATATTAGTTTCTCCAGATATCGGTATTAGTGTATGCGGCCAGCACCACCGACACCGCTAAAATTAGCTTTCTTCATCAGGCTGTCATACTGATGCGACATCAGATGCGCCTGCAGCTGCGCCATGAAATCCATGACGACAACGACGATGATGAGCAGAGACGTTCCGCCAAAATAGAACGGAATATTCCACTGAAATTGGAGCAGGTCCGGCAACAGCGCCACCAGTGTAATGTACATCGCTCCCACCAGTGTCAGGCGCGACAGAACAGCATCGATATAGGTCGCCGTCTGCTTGCCTGGCCGGATGCCCGGTATGAAGGCGCCTGAGCGTTTCAGGTTATCCGCCGTCTCACGCGAGTTGAATACAATCGCCGTATAAAAGAAGCAGAAAAATATAATCGCTGCTGCAAAGAAAACCGTATAGAGAGGTTCTCCGCGTGAGAGTTTCCCGGTCAGGTCCTGGAGCCAGCGCATATTTTCGCCGCTGCCAGCCATCTGCCCGATAGTCGCCGGAAACAGTATAATACTGGATGCAAAGATTGGCGGAATAACACCGGACATATTCAATTTAAGCGGCAAAAAACTGCTCTGCGCTGCGTAAATTTTACGTCCCTGCTGGCGTTTGGCATAATTGATTTTAATACGCCGTTGACCGCGTTCTACAAAAACAACAAAACCAACAACACCGATAAGCGCAACAAGGAGAATTACAACAAATATCGCATTCATCTCGCCACTGCTGACCTGCTGGAAAACAGCGCCGGCGGCTGACGGCAATCCTGCAACAATACCGGCAAAAATAATCATGGAGATGCCATTGCCGAGACCACGCTCGGTGATCTGCTCTCCAAGCCACATCAGGAACATGGTGCCGCTGACTAGGGCTACGGAAGCAACCATCACAAAGCCCCATCCCTGGTTGATGACCACATTGGAGCCTGCGACTGTCTGCCCCTGCAGTGCGATGGCAATGCCGATCGACTGAAATATCCCCAGTACCACTGTACCGTAGCGGGTGTACTGCGTAATTTTGCGGCGTCCCGATTCGCCCTCTTTCTTCAGCTGTTCAAGCGTCGGGATGACAGCGGTCATCAGCTGCATGATGATGGATGCAGAGATATAAGGCATGATCCCAAGAGCAAACAGACTTGCGCGTTCCAGCGCGCCACCGGAGAACATGTTGAACATATCCAGGATGGTGCCGGACTGCTGTTGGAACAGCGCTGCCAGTGCAGCAGGATTGACTCCGGGTACGGGCACAAATGTGCCTATACGAAAGACAATCAGAGCTCCCAGCAGGAACAGTATGCGCTGCTTGATCTCCGTGAGGTGTCCGAACTTGCCGGCGCCTGCTGTCATTGTCTCTTTTGCTGCCATCGTAGAATCCGTATTAATTATCTACTGTCACTCTTCGACACTGCCGCCAGCTTTTTCAATTGCTGCACGGGCGCCTTTGGTTGCACGAATTCCTTTCAATGCAACCGCTTTATCTATCGAACCCGAAAGTATCACCTTGGCGCGCTTCATGCTATGAGGCAGAATATTTGCAGCATGCAGCGCCGTGATATCAACGACATCAGCGTCAACCGCGGCAATCTCATTAAGTGTCAACTCAGCAGTATATTTCGCCATGCGTGAGTTAAATCCAACCTTGGGCAAGCGGCGTTGCAGCGGCATTTGACCGCCTTCAAAGCCGACTTTTGTGAAGCCGCCGGAACGTGATTTCTGGCCTTTATGTCCACGTCCGCATGTTTTTCCAAGCCCGCTGCCAATTCCGCGGCCAACACGTTTACGCGTTTTGCTGCTGCCATCTGCCGGTTTTAGTGTATTCAGGTGCATATCAGCTCTCCGTAACAACTTTTACCATGTAAGAGACTTTGTTGACCATCCCTCTGGTAGATGCAGTATCTTCAACTTCAACAACCTGGTGCATTCTGCGCAGCCCAAGCCCTCTGACACACACCTTGTGCGCCTCGATACGGCCGTTCATACTTCGCACCAACTTGACTTTCATCATGTTTTTGCCTGCCATTTCTTACTCCAGAATCTCTTCGACACTCTTGCCACGTTTTGCTGCCGCATGTTCAGGACTGGTCATTGTAGTCAGACCCTGTACTGTTGCACGGATGACATTGAGCGGGTTATTGGTGCCGATGCATTTCGCAAGTACATTGTGTACACCGACAACCTCAAAAACAGCACGCATCGCTCCACCGGCAATGATTCCAGTACCCTGTGAAGCCGGTTTCATGAATACCTTCGCAGCACCATGACGGCCGATCAGAGGATACTGAACAGTGTCTCCATTGAGATTGACACTCTTCATGTTCTTGCGTGCGCTTTCCATTGACTTCTGGATCGCAATGGGAACCTCACGCGCTTTACCCTGGCCAAAACCAACACGACCTTTCCCGTCGCCAACTACGGTCAGCGCAGAGAAACTGAAGATACGTCCACCTTTTACGGTCTTGGCGACACGATTGACAGTGACAAGTTTTTCAATAAAATCCTGACCGTCATCTTGAGAATCATATTTTGACATCGCTGTTCCTCTTAAAATTGCAGGCCGGCTTCACGAGCAGCATCTGCGAGTGATTTCACACGGCCATGAAATCTGAATCCGGCGCGGTCGAAAGCGACAGCTTCCACTCCTGCCGCCTTTGCACGCTCTCCAATAGCCTTGCCGACAGATGCAGCAGCTGTTGAGTTTCCTGTTGATCCGTCGATATTTTCACGAATTGATTTTTCAACAGTCGATGCAGCAGCGACAATTTCGGCGCCATTCGGGGCGATAATCTGGGCGTAGATATGCCTGGGCGTACGAAAAACCGTCAGACGATGCCGACCTGAATCATGGATTCTTGCGCGAGCTTTACGAGCACGGCGCAAACGACTTTGCTTCTTATCCATCGTCCTAACCTCTTATTTCTTTTTCGCTTCTTTACGCAGTACATGTTCGTCTGCGTAGCGTATACCCTTGCCTTTATAAGGCTCAGGTGGTCTGTATGAACGAATCTCTGCAGCAACCTGACCAACCTGCTGCTTGTCAGCACCCGAAACGACAATCTCAGTCTGCGAAGGTGTTTCAATTTGTATACCTTCGGGAACTGCATAGTTGACAGGGTGTGAAAACCCGAGACTCAGGCCAAGTTCCTTGCCCTTCATAGCAGCACGGTAGCCAACACCAATCAGGGTCAGCTTTTTACTGAATCCGTTGGAGCATCCAATGATCATGTTATTCAGCAATGCGCGAGTGGTGCCGGCCAAAGCCCATGACTGCTTGGTCTCTTTGTGTGGAGCAACGCGTAGTTCGCCATCTTCCTGTGAAACCATGACAGCCGGATTTACGCTCCATGCAAGTGTTCCTTTAGCTCCCTTGACCTGCACATCCTGCCCATCAATCTTGACTTCAATACCGGGAGCAATGGAAACCGGCGTCTTAGCAATACGTGACATTACCGCCTCCTATGCAACAAAAGCAATGACTTCACCACCGTGTCCGGCCTTACGCGCCGCACGATCAGTCATTAAACCTTTGGATGTTGAAATAATAGCGATGCCAAGCCCGTTTCTTACCTTGGGCAGTTCATGCTTGTTTTTGTAGATACGCAAACCCGGACGGCTCACGCGTTGAATGAGTTCGATGACAGGCTCACCCTGAAAGTATTTCAGCTCAACATTCAGCTCAGCCTTGACATCGGAAGATGCGTTAAAATCTTTGATGAAGCCTTCATCTTTGAGCACTGCAGCCACCGCCTTCTTGACTTTGGATGACGGCATGGTGACAGAAACCTTGTTCCGCGCCTGAGCATTTCGGATACGCGTCAACATATCCGCAACTGGATCTGACATACTCATTATGAGTCTCCTGTGGGTCAGCCCGCCGTTCCGGCGCGATACCCTAAATTTTAGATAATCTAAATAAAACAAACGACCTTCAAAACGAAGGCCGCAAATTATACACAGTGACGACTGACAATACCAGTCGAATTTACATTCTCTTTACCAGCTTGCTTTCTTCAGGCCAGGTACATCACCGCGCATCGTGGCTTCACGCAGTTTGTGACGACACAGACCGAATTTACGATAAACAGCGTGCGGACGTCCTGTAATGCGGCAGCGGGATCGTTGACGGGATGAACTCGCATCGCGAGGCATCTTTTGAAGCTTCAGTACAGCTTCGTCAATCTCTTCGTAACCGCTGTTGCGATTGTTGATAATCGCTTTCAATGCTGCTCGTTTCTCAGCATATTTTGCGACAGTTTTTGCACGTTTGGTTTCACGCGCAATCATGCTTTTCTTTGCCATAGTCTCTTTACCGAATACTCATTATTTAAACGGAAAGTTAAACGCTTCCAGCAGCGAGAGGCCTTCGTCGTCATTTTTTGCTGAAGTCGTAATACAGATATCCATGCCTCGAATTGCATCGATTTGATCGTAATCGATCTCGGGGAACATGATCTGTTCCTTGATACCCATGTTGTAGTTTCCACGCCCGTCAAATGACTTGCCGTTCAACCCACGGAAATCTCTCTCCCTGGGCAATGCAATGCTGATCAGCCGGTCGAGGAACTCATACATGCGCTCACGACGCAGTGTCACCTTGCAACCGATCGGCCAGCCTTCACGAATCTTGAACCCTGCAACAGATTTGCGCGCCCTGGTAACAACGGGTTTTTGACCACAAATTTTAGTCATGTCGGAAGTCGCGTTCTGGACGATCTTTTTGTCACCAGTTGCTTCACCAACCCCCATATTGAGGGTTATTTTTTCAATCCGCGGAACAGCCATGACACTGGAGTAACCGAACTTCTCGGTTAATTGCGGTATCACTTTATTACGATAATGTTCTTCTAGCCTGCTCATCTGTTTCTCGCCTTATACATCGACAATCTCGCCGTTGGATTTGAAAAAACGCACTTTGCGTCCATCGTCCAGCGACTTGAATCCAACACGATCACCCTTATTGGTCATCGGATTGTAAATTGCTACATTGGAAGCATCCATAGGCATCTCTTTATCAATAATGCCACCCGGCTCACCTTTGTTTGGATCAGGCTTAACGTGTTTTTTAGCCAGATTGATATTTTCTACGACAATACGCCTCTGGTCCACCTTGAGCACCGTACCACGCTTGCCGCTGTCTTTACCGGCAATAACGATAACATCGTCGCCTTTCCTAATTTTATTCATAGCCATGAAATCAACCTCACAAAACTTCAGGAGCAAGTGAAATAATCTTCATGAACTTTTCGCCACGTAGTTCACGCGTGACAGGTCCGAAGATACGTGTTCCGACAGGCTGCAGCTGCGCATTAAGCAGCACGGCGGCATTGCCGTCAAAACGGATCAGCGAACCATCACCGCGACGAACACCCTTGCGGGTGCGCACCACAACGGCGTTGTAAACATCGCCTTTTTTCACTTTGCCGCGCGGGATGGCCTCTTTGATACTCACTTTGATGACATCGCCAATGCCCGCGTAGCGGCGATGCGATCCGCCCAGCACCTTGATACACTGTACACGCTTGGCGCCGCTGTTGTCGGCAACATTGAGGTTTGTCTGCATCTGAATCATCAGATTACTCCACGATAAATTCTATTGGATCAGGCCCCTGCAGGGCTCTCGATAATTTCAGCCAGGCGCCAGCTCTTGCTGCGTGACAGCGGCCGACACTGCTCAATCATAACGATATCGCCAACATGGCATTCGTTGTTTGCATCATGCGCATGCACCTTGGTGGATCGACGGATAAATTTTCCGTAGATCGGGTGCTTGACCTGGCGTTCGATCAATACGGTGATGGTTTTATCCATCTTATCGCTGGTAACACGCCCCTGGATCTTGCGGTTTGATGCTTGTTCTTCATTCATGATGCGCTACCTGCTATTTTTTCATTCATCACGGTTTTGATTCTGGCGATATTCTTGCGGACCTTTTTTGCCTGGTCCGGGCGCGCCAGCTGACCTGCTCCCTGCTGCATTCGCAGGGAGAATTGCTCTTTGAGCAAATCTTGTAACTCCCGCTCCAGTTCTACCTGGCTTTTGCTACGCATTTCGGTTGCTTTCATTAGAGGATCGTCCGCTTGCTAAAAGTGGTTGCAACCGGAAGCTTGGCGGCCGCAAGTTTAAATGCCTCGCGCGCCATCTCTTCCGAGACGCCTTCGATTTCATACAGCATACTTCCAGGCTGAACTTGAGCCACCCAGTATTCAACGCTGCCTTTACCCTTGCCCATACGTACTTCCAGGGGCTTCTTGGTGATCGGCTTATCAGGAAAAACGCGGATATAGATCTTGCCGCCACGCTTTACTGTACGTGTAATGGTGCGTCGGGCAGCCTCGATCTGACGTGAGGTGATTCGGCCTCTTGAAGTGGCCTTGAGGCCAAATTCACCGAAGCTGACTTTACTGCCTTTCTCTGCCAGACCGCGGTTGCGGCCTTTGTGCATTTTACGGAATTTTGTTCGTTTTGGCTGGAGCATGATTTAACCTTTATCGCCTCTACCCTTACTACTACGGCCTCTGGTCTTCTTCGGCTGTTCTTTCTCTGCAGGCATATCTGCATAGACTTCACCTTTGAAAACCCACACTTTGATACCAATGATGCCATAGGTCGTCATTGCCTCTGCTGTGCCGTAATCGATATCAGCGCGCAGAGTATGCAACGGCACACGGCCTTCACGATACCATTCGCTTCTGGCGATTTCAGCACCGTTGAGACGGCCACCTATATTGATCTTGATGCCACCGGCGCCGAGTCGCATTGCTGTCTGCACCGAGCGCTTCATGGCGCGGCGAAACATGATGCGTCGCTCGAGTTGCTGCGCAATGCTCTCTGCAACCAGTGTTGCATCCAGTTCAGGCTTGCGAATCTCTTCAATACTGATCTGTACCGGAACACCCATGAGAGCGGATACTTCCGTACGCAGTTTATTGATATCTTCACCCTTCTTGCCGATCACTATGCCCGGGCGCGCCGTGTGTATGGTGATATTGGCATTATTTGCAGGGCGATCAATCTGAATTCTGCTTACCTGCGCCTGTTTTAACTTGGTCTTCAGAAAATCACGCACCTCGAGATCCTGGTTGAGGAGATCGGCGTACTGATTGGTGTTGGCATACCAACGCGAGGTATGCTCTTTTGTTATTCCAAGTCGAAAACCTGTTGGATGTATTTTTTGACCCATAATTATTCTGCCTTAGTCGTCCGCTACTGCGACGGTAATGTGGCTGCTACGCTTAAGAATGCGACTTGCCCGTCCCTTTGCACGTGCACGAATTCTCTTCATGGTTGGCCCTTCATCGATGCAGATTGTTTTGACAGTCAGCTCGTCGATATCAGCTCCTTCATTATTTTCTGCATTTGCAATCGCAGAATCAAGAACCTTCTTTATCAGCACAGCACCCTTTTTGTTGCTGAATATGAGCACATTGAGTGCCTCTTCAACTGGCAATCCACGGATCTGATCAGCGACCAGACGCCCCTTCTGCGCAGAAATTCGTGCATAGCGATGTTTAGCTACAGCCTGCATCTCTCTCTCCGTTACTTTGCTATCTTGTCAGCCACATGTCCACGGTATGTACGCGTCTGAGCGAATTCACCGAGCTTGTGGCCAACCATGTTTTCATTAATCAGGACCGGAACGTGCTGCCGGCCATTATGAATTCCTATCGTCAGTCCAACCATATCCGGGCTGACCATGGAACGACGTGACCATGTCTTGATCGGACGCCGATCATGAGCTGCCGCAGCTGCCTCCACCTTTTTCTGAAGATGGTGATCAATAAAGGGACCTTTATGAACCGAACGTGGCATTTCTCTACCTCAATTATTTACGACGGCGATCGCGTACGATCATCTTGTCGGTGCGTTTATTACTGCGTGTTTTGTAGCCTTTGGTCGGCACACCCCATGGGCTCACAGGATGACGACCGCCTGATGTCCTTCCCTCGCCGCCGCCATGCGGATGATCGACGGGGTTCATCGCCACACCACGCACGGTCGGGCGCACACCACGCCAGCGCTTGGCGCCGGCCTTGCCCAGAGAACGCAGGCTGTGTTCGCCGTTGCTCACTTCACCAAGTACGGCGCGGCACCTGGCTGGAATCTTGCGCATTTCACCCGAGCGCAGACGCACGGTTGCATATTCACCTTCACGTGCGACCAGCTGCGCCGAAGTTCCGGCGCTGCGCGCAATTTGCGCACCCTTGCCAGGCTTCATCTCGATACAGTGGACGATGCTGCCCATCGGCATGCTGTGCAGCGGCATGCAGTTGCCCGTTGAGATCGGAGCTTCATGCCCTGAAACGACTGTTGCGCCTGCAACCAGACCTTTTGGTGCGATAATATAGGCGCGGGTGCCGTCAGCATATTTCAGCAGAGCGATATAAGCCGTACGATTCGGATCGTACTCGATGCGTTCAACAGTTGCCGGCACGCTCTCTTTGCTGCGCTTGAAATCAATGACGCGATAACGCTGCTTGTGTCCGCCGCCACGATGACGCGATGTGATGCGCCCATTATTGTTGCGGCCGCCTGTCTTGGTCTTTTTCTCGACCAGGGGCTCGTATGGACCACCTTTATGCAGCTCAGGTTTGACGACAGTGACAACAAAGCGGCGCCCTGGAGATGTCGGTTTTGATTTTACAATTGCCATGTTTGCAACTCGTTAATTCAGCTCAATTTAATTCAATTTTTTGGATCAATGACCATCAGCCTCAGGCGGTGGGCATGAGGTCAATACTATCGCCCTCTTTGAGGCGGACGTAGGCCTTTCTCCAATCGGAACGCTTGCCCTGCATCGCACCGAAACGTTTGCTCTTGCCTTTGACGTTCAGGACATGAACATCCTCGACATTGACTTCAAACATCAGTTCGACTGCACGTCGAATCTCGGGCTTGGTTGCATCGCTAGCTACACGAAAAACAACCTGATTGGATTCGGCGGCGTTCGCGCTCTTTTCAGAGAGAACGCCGCTCAACAAAACTTTCATCAAACGCTCATTATTCATGAGAGACGCTCCTCGATCTTTTTCAGTGCAGCAGAAGTGATGACAATCTTGTCAAATGCGATAAGGCTTGCCGGATCGATATCACTGCTGTCACGAACATCGATATTATAGAGATTGCGTGATGCCAGAATCAGGTTTTCATCGAGGTCTTCCACAATAATCAGGGCATCCTTGACTTCCAGCTGCTTCAGTTTGCCGGTAATCTCTTTGGTCTTTGGCGCTTCGACTGCAAACTCCTCAACAACCAGCAGGCGTTCCTGACGCACCAGTTCAGAGAGAATTGAGCGGATAGCTCCGCTATACATTTTACGGTTCACTTTTTGTGAAAAGTCACGTGGCGTTGCAGCAAAAGTGACGCCGCCTGAGCGCCAGATCGGACTGCTGGAAGTTCCGGCGCGTGCACGGCCCGTGCCCTTTTGACGCCACGGCTTGATGCCGCCGCCTCTTACCTGGGCGCGCGTCTTTTGCGCCTTGGTGCCGGAACGCGCGCCATTATAGTAGGCTTTGACAACCTGGTGAACCAGCGCCTCGTTATATTTAACGTCGAACACCTGTTCCGAGACATCAATTGAACTACCGTTTTGTACTGTCAGGTTCATCATCATCAACCTTTGCGTTTTATTTTAACCGCAGGCGTGATAACCACATCACCGCCTTTGGAACCTGGAACAGCGCCCTTCACCAGAAGCAGGTTTCTCTCTGCATCGACACGCACGATCTCAAGATTCTGCACGGTACGCTTCACATTACCCATGTGACCAGCCATCTTCTTTCCCTTGAAGACACGGCCGGGAGTCTGGCACTGGCCAATTGAACCCGGGGCGCGATGAGACAATGAGTTACCATGTGTTGCACGCTGCATTGCAAAATTGTGGCGCTTGACGACACCGGCAAAACCGGCGCCCTTGCTGGTTCCCTGCACGTCAACGATCTGCCCCTCTTCAAACAGAGCGACTGTAATCTCGCTGCCCACTTCAGGAATTTCACCTTCGTGCTCATCGAGACGGAATTCGCACAGGCTGGTTCCAGCTTCGACACCTGCTTTCGCATGATGACCTGCAGTCGGCTTGTTGACATGTGATGCCTTGCGGCTGCCTACAGCAACCTGAACCGCAGCATATCCGTCAGCCTCTGCGGTACGCACCAGCGCAACGCGATTGGGAGTTGCCTCGATCACAGTGACCGGTATGGAGACGCCATCTTCTGTGAAGATACGGCTCATGCCAGCTTTACGTCCTACGATACCCATTGTCATGATCACTCTCCCTAGTTCAGCTTGATCTGGACATCGACGCCGGCGGCCAGATCCAGCTTCATCAAAGAATCCACGGTCTTGTCACTTGGATCAAGGATCTCAAGCAGGCGTTTGTGGGTGCGAATTTCATACTGATCACGCGCATCCTTATTGACATGCGGTGAAACCAGTATCGTATAACGCTCTTTTTTGGTCGGCAGTGGAATTGGTCCCCTGACGACCGAGCCGGTGCGTTTTGCTGTTTCCACGATTTCGCGAGCTGATTGATCAATCAAACGATGATCAAACGACTTCAAGCGAATGCGGATTTTTTGACCTGTTGGCATGACTCTTTACTCGATGATTTTGGAAACAACACCGGCGCCGACGGTACGGCCGCCTTCGCGAATCGCGAAACGCAGCCCCTCTTCCATCGCAATCGGGTTGATCATGGTTACTGTCATTTTGACGTTATCGCCCGGCATTACCATCTCTACCCCTTCCGGCAATTCACAGGCTCCTGTGATATCCGTGGTGCGGAAATAGAACTGCGGACGGTAGTTGTTGAAGAACGGCGTGTGACGGCCTCCCTCATCCTTGCTCAGCACATAGACTTCACACTCGAACACTGTGTGCGGTGTAATACTGCCCGGCTTCGCCAGTACCTGGCCTCGCTCGACTTCGTCACGCTTGGTGCCGCGCAACAGCACGCCGACGTTGTCGCCCGCGCGACCTTCGTCCAGCAGTTTGCGGAACATCTCGACACCGGTGCAGGTGGTGGTGGTGGTCTCCTTGACACCAACGATCTCGATCTCTTCACCCACCTTGACGATGCCACGCTCGATACGCCCCGTCACCACGGTGCCGCGTCCTGAAATCGAAAACACATCCTCGATCGGCATCAGGAAAGGTTGATCGATGGCGCGCTCAGGCTCAGGAATATAGTTGTCCAGCGCTTCCACCAGCTTGACAATGGAGGGCTCGCCGATATCCGAAGTGTCGCCTTCCAGCGCTTTCAGCGCCGAACCGATAATGATCGGCGTGTCGTCAC
>JADWMH010000249.1 GCA_015767355.1 Gammaproteobacteria bacterium | reverse complement strand
GTCAACAACCATCAGGTGGCGGGTGCGTACATGCATGCAGGCAGCCTGCACGCCTTCACGGGAGGAAAGTTCACGCTCTACATCCTGGATCTCTTTGTCAGTCAGTGTTTCATCGATATGTACGATGACAACGGCATTGTGAGTGCTCATAATTCTTACCTTTTGATATCGGTATTTTAAAGAGTAGACCCTCGATGTCGATATAGATACCTGATGCGCACATGATAATTATTTATCAATAGCACATTATTAATAATCATTCTCAATATAAGAAAATCAGTAAAGTCTGAATAAGGAACGAAAACCTAAAACTTAAAACCTAAAACTTAAAACTTACCCTAAAAAAGTGATGATTTCACTTCACATTTTCCTGAAAATCAGTACAATGCGCTGTTTATCCTGATGCCGTCGGTTGAGCAGCAGGAATTCCTATTGAGCAAGAAATACAAGAGATAAGTATGGTTACTATTCGTCTATCCAGAACTGGCGCCAAGAATAAGCCTTTCTATCATATCGCCGTAGCTGACAGTCGCCGTGCGCGTGACGGTCGTTACATCGAACGTCTGGGTTTTTATAACCCGGGTGCCACAGGAGGAGAAACTTCTCTGCGTATCGCTCTGGATCGTGTGGATCACTGGGTTGGTTTGGGTGCACAGCCGTCTGATCGTGTGGCCAAGCTGGTCAAGGATTACCGCAAGGAAGCTGCAAAGGCAGTAGAAGCTGTCGAAGCCGCCTGATTGGTGATCAGCCATCAATTGATGGCTCAAGATGATGTCGGATGACGCCACGCAGAATGATCACAAGCTGATCATACTGGGCCGTATCACCGGTCTTTACGGTGTCAGAGGATGGGTCAAGGTCTTTTCTGACACCGATCCGCGTGAAGGCATTACCAGTTATTCCGAGTGGCTGCTGAAGCGTCAGCATGGCTGGCAGCGTATTGCAGTTGAAAACGGCCGCAAACAGGGAAAAAATGTTGTTGTCAAACTCGCGGGTATCGATGACCGGGATATGGCGGCAGCCCTCTCTGGCTGTGAAATTGCCGTAACACGCGATCAGCTTGTCTCGCCGAAGCCCGGCGAGTACTACTGGCTGGATCTTGAAGGTCTGAAAGTGATAACGACTGACGGGATCGAACTGGGTATCGTGGATCGCCTTTTCGAAACCGGCGCAAATGATGTGCTTGTTGTCAGGGAAGTGATGCGGGAAGGGAATAGTGAAGCCAGGGAGCGTCTGATCCCCTATGTGCCCGGACAGGTCGTGACAGATGTTGATCTGCAAGAGAAGCGCATGATCGTCGATTGGGATCCGGAGTTTTAAAGAAACATGTTGACGGCAACATGATTGTTGAAGTGATGTAGGATGTGGTGAGTGAAACGAACCGCATCGATCGCGACAGATGCGCTTCGCGGAGCTCAACACATCCTATGACCATGATGGCGGATGCGAAAGGAGTTCCAGATTGCGATTTGATATCGTTACGCTGTTTCCGGAGATGTTTTCCGCCCTTGACAGCGGAATCAGCGGCAGGGCGCTGAAACGGGGACTGGCCAGCATCAACTGCTGGAATCCCCGGAATTACACACAGGATGTGCATCGCACCGTGGATGATCGCCCTTATGGCGGCGGCCCGGGTATGTTGATGAAAGTGGAGCCATTGCGTGCGGCAATCGATGCGGCGCGACAGCAGGCTTCGCATAGCAAGGTGATTTACCTGAGCCCGCAGGGGCGGCCGCTGACACAGCATGCGCTGCAGCAGTTCAGCACGCACTCGGGAGTGATCCTGCTGGCGGGGCGTTATGAAGGCGTTGACGAGCGCCTGCTTGAAACAGAGATTGATGAAGAGTGGTCGGTAGGCGACTACGTCCTTTCAGGGGGCGAGTTGCCGGCGATGATTCTGATGGATGCCGTCATCCGGCTGCTGCCGGGCGCATTGGGCCATCAGGATTCTGCGTTGCAGGAGTCCCACGTCGATGGGCTGCTTGACTGTCCGCACTACACCAGGCCTGAAGTGATCGATGGCATGAGCGTACCGAAAGTGCTGCTCAGCGGTGATCACGAGGCGATCCGCCTGTGGCGGTTGCAGCAGTCACTGGGGCGTACATGGTTGCGTCGCCCGGAGCTGCTGCAAAAGCGCGATTTGAGCGCACAAGAGAAAGATTTGTTAGATCAATTTATTTTCGCTGTGAAGCGACAGACTAGTGAGGAGCAACCACAATGAGTAATATCATCGAAGCGCTTGATGCAGAACAGATGAGAAGTGACATTCCCGATTTTGGACCGGGTGATACCGTGATTGTTCAGGTAAAGGTCAAAGAGGGCGAGCGCGAAAGACTGCAGGCCTATGAAGGCGTCGTCATCGCCAAGCGCAATCGCGGCATCAATTCTGCATTTACCGTGCGCAAGATCTCATACGGTGAAGGCGTCGAGCGTGTCTTCCAGACATACAGCCCGGCCATTGCCGAGATCAAGGTGAAACGTCGTGGCGACGTGCGCCGCGCCAAGCTCTACTATCTGCGTGAACGTTCAGGAAAATCTGCGCGGATCAAAGAGAAGGTATAATTCAGCCTGTGCTGATGAAGGCCGCAGCCATTGGTTGCGGTTTTTTTTGCCTGGAAAAAACTGTAATCTGGAAAATGAAGGATGCCGGGAAACAACCATGAATAAAACAACCCTGCTATGGCACGACTATGAAACCTGGGGAGTAAATCCCCGTAGTGACCGCGCCTGTCAGTTCGCAGCGATTCGCACCGATACGGATCTCAATATTGTCGATGAACCGGTGATGCTCTACTGCCGTCCGACAGCGGATTT
>JADWMH010000248.1 GCA_015767355.1 Gammaproteobacteria bacterium | reverse complement strand
CAAGCGACGGCAACTTGCTTCCCGCCTGGATGATCAGCAACCGTTTCAGGGGGTTCTGAATGGATCCATGAGGTGGCGGTTTGTTCATAGCTTCCATTATGGATTGAAACCGCCGGATTCCAGCCACTCCAGCTCTTCGCGGGTGCTCTCCCGGCCGAGGATCTGATTGCGATGCGGAAAACGCCCGAATCGTGCAACGATATCGCGATGGTGCTTAGCCCAGCGAAGGCCCTCTGTCATTCCTGCAGCTTCCAGCAGTGCAACAGATCGATTCTGGTCAGACAACTCTTCACTGTGCATGAATGGCATATAGAGAAAACGTTTCTGCCTGTCGTCGAGCTGTTCATCAAAGCCGTTTTCAATTGCCCTGTGTGCAATATCCCGGGAAGCCTGTTCAGTCGCAAAACTTTGGAGCTGATCGCGAAACATATTCAACGGCAGTTGATCCAGCAGGATCACCAGGGCCAGTGAGCCTTCAGGCGTTTGTTCCCAGGGTGATAACTGACCGTCCCGGCCCTGCCGCCACAGAGATTCAAACTTGTGTGTGATCTCCCGGTCGAATTTTTCAGTCGAACGAAACCATAAGGCTTCAGCATCATCACTGAACCAGAAATCCAGAACGTCAGAGGCGGTCAACATCTATAACTGTGATTCGATCGGCAGAAGTTGCAGCAAAGCGACACCTGCCTTGCGCAGCGGGCCGACATGGGGTTCTCTGGTATAGGTGCGCTTTTCGCCATCCTTGAGGCCGTGCCAGATAATCTGTTCGACGCCAATACTGTCTTGACGGAGTTCCAGGCGAAATGCGACCTTGTCGATGTTCTGGTCAAACCACTCGCTCATGTCGTTGGCGATTACCGGTGATGCCATGACCATGCCGATTTCTGAATTCTCCGTGTGGGATCTCGGGTCAAGGTTGAATGATCCGATAAACACCTTGTTGCGATCGAAGATAAAGGATTTTGCATGCAGGCTGGCTTTGGATGAGCCGCCCGGGCCTTTTTTCTCTTTGCGCTGTTTTTTGGTGAGTGTGTTGTTCATCTCATAGAGCTCGATACCGGCGCGCAGCAGTCTCTTGCGATAGCGTGCATAGCCGGCATGCACCGCAGTGACATCGGTCGATGCCAATGAATTGGTGAGAATTCTGATGCGCACCCCGCGTTTGCTCATGTTGATCAATCCCTCGGCGCCGGTTTTTCCGGGTACGAAGTAGGGGGAGAAGATGATGAGCTCCTGTTTGATGTTTTTAAAGAAGATGCCGAGATCAGTGGCGAGAAACAGGTGAGTTTCGCTGCGGTCAGCGATGAACTTGTCCGGGTTGTCAGCAACAATAACGGCATCCCCCCAGGTGAAGCGGATCTTTCCATCTCTGTAGTTTCTGACCATCTCCGAGTTTGCCAGCGCCTTCACATAATCAGAATTCTGTTGGAGAGCAGCGAAGTCGTCTATTTTTTTACGTGCCAGAGCGGCCTCCTTTTGTGATGGCGGTGAAGCGGAGAGCAGGGAAGCCGGGTAGGCCAGTTGATGATTCCAGTAGAGATCAAATGACTCCGATACCTCTTTGACCGCAGGGCCGATAGTCAGGACGTCGAGATCACTGAAGGCAAGGTCAGGATCGGCATCGAAGTATTCGTTGCCGATGTTGCGTCCGCCGAGAATGCTGGCCTGGTTGTCGACAGTAAAGGATTTGTTATGCATCCGTCGGGTGACAGACCCGAAGCGGGTGATGAACTGCAGATTTCGCGGCATATTTCGAGAGAACGGATTGAAGACACGCACCTCGATATTCGAGTGAGCACTCAGTGTGGATACCTTGACGGTGCGGCCCTGAAGGCCAATGTCATCGACGAGAAGCCTGATGCGAACCCCCCTGTCCGCTGCCTTGAGGAGTTCATGAACAAACAGCTTGCCCACCAGGTCGTCGTGAATCATGTAGTACTGCACATCGATGCTGCGCTCGGCGCCTCTGGCGAGTATGGTGCGTGCGACATAAGCGTCGAGACCGTCGGCCAGCAGCAGAAAACCGGATTTTCCGGGATGGGCGCGTTTCTCATGCAGCTGAGC
This sequence comes from Gammaproteobacteria bacterium, assembly GCA_015767355.1. GTDB lineage: Bacteria > Pseudomonadota > Gammaproteobacteria > Chromatiales > Chromatiaceae > Sva-25. Next base: position 763 of record JADWMH010000248.1, on the reverse strand, counting down.
CATTCCATAGCGGGTGTTTTGCGTCTCTGTATAGGCAAATGACTTACTGCGATGGCTGTTGTCCGGCAGGGAGGCACAGCCTGTTAATAACAGCAGTAGAATGATTCCGACAGGCAGTTCTATGCGGATGCCGGCATTAGATTGCCGGAGTATGTGCCGAATGAATCGTTTTATGATGTGGTTCATATCGTCAAGTGTCAGAGAGAGGCTTGCGCAACAGGTTGACTCTGGAGGGCCGCATAAAATGTGCGCCATCTGTTCCCATATGCTGCATGAATGCGCTCTCGATTTTTGCATAAAGATCGGCATCGATGGCATGATCTGTATGAGTGACGTTGATGATGCGTTGTTCGAAATCATCCCAGTCAACAAAGTGGCCCGGAGACTCGAAATAATATTCATCCGCTGATTCAAGCATTCCAGACTCTACCGCCTCTTTGATGGCTTCGAAAGCAGCTATGCGCACGATTTTTTCATCGTTGAAGAGGCTGAGTATTTCGTTGAAATCACCACGATAGAGAGGTTCAGAGATATAGGCTAATCCGCCGGGCTTCAGAACACGGCTGATTTCGGTAAGTGCTGCAGCCATGAATTCGACTGGAACATGATGCAGTGATTTCAGCATCAAGACAATATCAATGCTCGCATCAGGCTGCGCGATCGACTGAGCGCCGCCAAAAACAAACCTGACATTCGGGAGGTCATCGATTGTGAGGTTCTTCTCATGCTGTCTATGATCAACTTCAGTAGCAATAATCTGTTC